>CALGFH010000280.1 GCA_937881255.1 uncultured Actinomycetes bacterium | reverse complement strand
GGCCCGGGTCAGGGTGTTGGTGACCTCCAGCACGCCACCGAGCATGCCCTCACCGAGCGCCTCCGGCAACATGGAGGCCATGGACCACGAGCTGGCCAGCGTCGACCTCGACCTGGCTCCCAACGAGGCCTCGGGGCTGCTTCCGGTGGCCGACCGGCCGCTGCTGGACGCGCACGCCTGGGACCAGGCGTTCTGGGTGGTGCTGGACGAGGGGCCGGTGGAGGTGTCGGTGGCGGTGGTCGGCCACGCCGCCGGGGCCGAGGTCGACAGCGGCTGGTCGATCGAGCGGCTGCACGCGATCGTCGAGGGCGACCGGGTCAAGACCGAGGACGCCGAGGCGGTGGCCCGCCACGACGGCTGGATCTATGTGTTCGGCTCCCAGTTCGGCAAGAAGGACGGCCCCCTCCAGCCCAAGCGGTCGTTCGTGGCCCGCTTCCGCGAGGCCGAGGTGCGCCACGTGCTCGAGCCGCCGGCGGCCACCCTGGCCGTGGCCCGGCCGCCGTTCCTGCTCCACCGCCTGGTCAACGACGCCCTGGGCGACGGCGGGCCCGAGCCGGTGCGGCTGGGGCCGACCAGCCACCGGGCGCTGATCGCGGCCACCCGGGCCCGCGGGCGGGCCGAGGTCCGCGACGACGACCTGCCCCTGAACGTCGAGGGGGCGGCCTTCCGCGACGACGGCTCCCTGGTGCTCGGCCTGCGCTTCCCGACCGCCGCCGACGGGCGGCCGCTGCTGGTCGAGCTGGACGGCATCCAGCGGCTGTTCGAGCCGGGCGGCGGGATCCCGGAGGTCCGCGGCTTCTGGGTGCTGGACGCGGTCGGCCGCGACGGGACCATGGCCGGGGTCCGCGACCTGACCCTCCACGACGGCGAGCTGCACGTGGTCACCGGCAACATCGACGCCCGCGAGAAGGGCAGCGTCCTGCTCGAGGACTACCCCGAGGGCGCCCACACCATGGCCACCCACTGGCGCAGCCCGCTGCCCGGCGACCGCCGCTCCGGCGACCTGGCCGCCGAGCGGGTCCGCGAGTTCCCCGACCTGTCGGCCATCGAGGGCATCGCCGTCGACCACCACGGCCGCGTCTTCTACGTCAGCGACGAGGACGAGGGCGTGGTCGTCAAGCACACCCACCTGGTGGTCAGCGAGGCGGGATGACCTTGGCGGCCAGGGCGCGGTCGCGGGGGATCTCGACCAGCTCGCCGCGGCGGTTGCGGACCGCGAAGTGCCGGTCGTCGGCCGCCTCCAGGGGGCCGACCACGTCGGCGACCTCGTCGCCGCCCGGGGCGGGGCGGCGCCAGCGGACCACCACCCGCTGGCCGACGTCCTGCGGCCCGATGCGGACCACGTACCGGTAGCGCATCCCACTACAGTAGGGGCGACCGACCGCCCAGCGCCTGGAGCGCCCCGTCATGCCCGACCCCGACGCCGTCCTGTCGCGGCTCACCGACCGCCTGGCCCCGCTCGAGCGCGAGCTCCACCGCGCCTTCTGGACGGCCTCGACCGACGCCGGCCCGGAGGCCTCGGCGGCCCGGCAGCGGGCCGAGGAGGCGCTGCTGGCCGTCCTTGGCGACCCGGAGCTGTTCGCCGAGGTCCAGCAGGCCCTGGCCGCCACCGGCGACGCCGCCGGGACGGGCGGCCGGCGCACCCGGCGGGCGCTCGAGCAGGCCAGCCTCGACCTGCTGGCCAACCAGGTCCCCGAGGGTGCCCGGGCCGAGCTGGTCGCCCTCCAGGCCAAGGTGGAGCACGCCTTCTCGACCGTGCGGGGCCGGGTCGGCGGCCGGGAGCTGGCCAACAACGAGCTGGAGCGGGTGCTGGCCACCTCGGACGACCCGGCCGAGCGGCGGGCCGCCTGGGAGGCCGGCAAGCAGGTCGGCGCGGTGGTCGCCGACGACGTGCTCGCCCTGGTCGAGCTGCGCAACCGGGTGGCCACCGAGCGCGGCTACCGCGACTGGTTCGCCTTCGCCCTGGCCGCCGGCGACATCGACGAGGCCTGGCTGGACCGGGTCCTGGACGAGGTCGAGCTGGCCACCCGCGAGCCGTTCCTGGCCGCCAAGGCCGAGCTCGACGCCCGCCTGGCCGCCCGCTTCGGTGTCGCCCCCGGCGAGCTCTACCCATGGCACTACGGCGACCTGTTCTTCCAGCGCTACGACGGCGAGGCCGAGGCCGACCTGGGCCCGCTGCTGGAGGGCACCGACACCGTCGGGCTGACCGTCGCCACCTACGACGGCATGGGCCTGGAGACCCGCCACCTGCTGGAGCGGTCCGACCTGCACCCCCGCCCCGGCAAGGACCAGCACGCCTTCTGCCTCGACGTCGACCGGGCCGGCGACATCCGGGTGCTGGCCAACCTGGCCCCGGGCGAGGAGTGGCTGGACGTGCTGCTGCACGAGGTCGGCCACGCCGTCTACGACGACCACATCGACCGGTCGCTGCCCTGGGTGCTCCGCCGCCCGCCCCAGGCGCTGGTCACCGAGGCGGTGGCCCTGATGCTGGGCCGGCTCCGGCGCGACCCCGAGTTCCTGGTCGGGGTGCTCGGCGCGGACGAGGCGGCGGCCGCGGCCCTCACCGGCCCCAGCCGTGCCGTGCTCCGCACCGGCCAGCTGGTGTTCGCCCGCTGGTGCCTGGTCGTGGTCCGGTTCGAGCGGGCGCTGTACGCCCAGCCGGGCGGCGACCTGGCCGGCACCTGGTGGGACCTGGTCGCCTCCCTCCAGGGCCTGCGCCGCCCCGAGGGCCGCACCGCCCCCGACTGGGCCAGCAAGATCCACCTGGCCGTCGCCCCCGTCTACTACCAGAGCTACCTGCTCGGGGAGCTGCTCGCCTCCCAGCTCGACCAGGCCGTGCGCGAGCACGCCGGCGGCTTCGTGGGCCGCCCGGGAGCCGGCGCGTTCCTGGCCGAGCGGGTGTTCGCCCCCGGCGCCACCCAGCCCTGGCGCGACCTGGTCGCCTCGGCCACCGGCAGCCCGCTCGGCCCGGCCGCGTTCCTGGCCGGCCTGGCCGCGTGACCGCCCCGGCCCCCTCGCGGTCCCTGGACCGGGGCGGGCTGGTGCTGTGCCTGGTCTCGGCGGCCGGGTTCGGGAGCCTGGCCATCTTCGGCAAGCAGGCGTACGAGGGCGGGCTGGGGGTGATCGGGGTCCTGGCCATGCGGTTCGCGGTGGCCGCCCCGCTGCTGGTCGGCCTGGCCCTGGTGGCCAGGCGGCGCCTGCGCCTGGGCTGGCCGGTGGGGCTGCGGCTGCTGGCCCTCGGCGGGATCGGCTACGCGATCCAGGCCACCCTGTTCTTCAACGCCCTGACCCGCATCCCGGCCGGGACGGCGGCGCTGCTCCTGTACCTGTACCCGGCCCTGGTGACCGCCGGGGCGGTCGCGCTGGGCCGCTCGCGCCTGGACAGGGCGACGGTCGCCGCCCTGGCCCTCAGCCTGGCCGGCATCGTGCTCGTGCTCGGGCTGCCCGGCGAGCGCCTCGACGGGATCGGGGTCGCCCTCGGCCTGGCCTCGGCCTGCTGGTACACCGTCTACATCCTGGTCGGGGAGTACCTGCTGCGCGGCGTCGACCCGCTGGCGGCCAGCGCCTATGTCACCACGGGGGCGGCCGGCTCCTTCGTTGCGGCCGCGGTCGTGGTCGGCGGGCGCGGCCTCCAGGGAGCGGCGCCGTCGGCGTACGCCGCCGGGGTGGCCATGGCCGTGGTCGGCACCGCCGTGGCCATCGCCGCCTTCCTGGCCGGCCTGGCCCGGGTCGGGTCGGCCTGGGCGTCGATCGTGTCGTCCTTCGAGCCGGTGTTCACCGTCGCCCTCGGCGTGGCCGTACTGGGCGATCGGCTCGGTCCGGGCAAGGTGGCCGGCGGCGTGGCCGTGGTCGCCGGCGCGGTGCTGCTCCCGCTGCTCGGCGGGGCCAGGGAACCGGTAGGATCGCCCCTGCACCCGGAGTACACGCCCACGAGGGGGTCAACCCGAAGATGACCTACGTCATCACCGAGCCCTGCATCGACGTCAAGGACAAGTCCTGCATCGAGGAGTGTCCGGTCGACTGTATCTACGAGGGCGACCGCATGCTCTACATCCACCCTGACGAGTGCGTGGACTGCGGCGCCTGCGAGCCCGTCTGCCCGGTGGAGGCCATCTTCTACGAGGACGACGTGCCCGCCCAGTGGAAGGACTTCACGGCCACCAACTCGGCCTTCTTCACCGAGGGCGACGAACCGCTCGGCTCGCCCGGCGGGGCGGCCAAGGTCGGGCCCCTGGTCCGTGACACCGAGTATGTGGCCAGCTACACGCCGACCGAGTAGCGCCTCCCAGAACGAGCCGTGGCCCCGGGGAGCTCCCCGGGGCCAGGGTCGTTGCGCGTTCGGCTAGCGGGCCGGGTGGTAGGCCCGACGCGAGCCGCGGACCAGCAGCCCGCCGGCGGCCAGCAGGACCAGGCCGAGGCCGAGCAGCAGCGGCGTGTGCGACCCGGTGAAGGCCAGGGTGTCCTCCGGCTTGCAGGGTGCCTTGAAGCGGCTGTGGGCGGCCACCACGAGCACGTTGTTGGTGTCTTCCTTCCACACCGTCGACTCGAGGGTCGGGTGCTCGCCAAGGTCCATCGGGATCTTCTTGATGAAGGCGCCGTTGGCGTCGGTCTGGACGTAGAACTGGTTGGTCGTCTCCTGACCGGTCTTGACGTCGACCACGCCGACCCGGACCCGCGAGTTGGCCGGCAGGTCCTTGCCGGTCACGATCAGCTCGGTGCACTTGGTGCAGGTGAGCACCAGGGTCTCGGCGGCGCTGGCCGCCGGGACCGTCAGGACGAGGAGCCCGGCAAGCACGAGCAGGAGCTTGGCGAGCGTCTTGCTTCGCATCAAGGCGATGCCTCCCTACGGCAGGCCTGGCTGGCGATGGTGTAGTCCCGGAGCGCCAGGAACAGGCGTTCGTCACGGATGTTTCGGTTCAGACGGGAGATGACCTCGTCGGCCAGCTCGGCGGTCTCCACACACTGCTCGGGCACGCTCGGCACCGTCCGGATCTCCGGCTTGACGGTGGTCTCGGGCTGGGCCGTGGTGGCCGGGGTGGTGGTCACGGGCGGCGCCGCCTGGGGTGGGGCGTCGTCGCCCGCCTGGGCGGCCGCCCAGCCGAAGAAGGTGCCGAGCAGGACCAGGAGCGCCGCCGCGGCCACCAGCTGCCAGCGCGGCCGCTCCCGCTCCACCGCCGGGGGCGGTGGGAGCGCGGGCGGCCCTTGCGCCCGCTCGGGCTCCTGGGTGTCCGGCGGCTCGAACAGGGAGCCCATGCGGGCGCCCATCTCGGCGAAGCTGCGACGGATCTCCTCCAGCTCCTGCTGCTGGCGCTGCTGCTCGTCGCGGTCGGTGGCCATGCTTCCCTCCCCCCAAGGCATGGACCGAAGACTCCGGCGGCAGCGCCTGGAGACGACCGGACGAGGTCATGGACCGGTCAGGACCGTAGTGCCTTGCGAGCGGGAAGGTTACAACGTGCCCGTAGGAAGCCTGCAAGTCGGCAGAGCTACGTGGTTTTGGTGGTTCCCTGGCCGGCCTGTACAACTGGGAGCATCCGCGGGGCCCCACGGGGGCCGGTCAGCTCGACCGGCCAGCGGCCGCGGGAGCGGGCGGCCAGCTTGGCCATCAGGGCCAGCGCCGCCGGGTCCTCCTCGCCCGGCCGGACGGTGATCACCCCGTCGGCCTCGGCCTGGCGCATCCAGTCCTCGCCGCGCTGGGTGCGGACCACGGCCAGGGTCCAGCCGTGGCGCTGGCCGAGGCCGCCGGTGGCCACGTCGGCGTGCTCGGCCGCGAAGTCGGGGCAGAGCTTGCAGCCCTCCCGGGTGGCCTGCTGCAGCTGCTTGAGGGGGATCTCGACCTGCTCGCCGGTGGAGCGCCGCCACAGCTGGAAGCGGCCCTTGATGTTCACCTTGGCGATGTCGTCGAGGGGGACGCCGTAGTCCTCGGTGATCACCTGGCGCATGCCGTCGTAGCCGAACGACTTGGAGCAGAGCAGCCCCAGGGTGATCTCGATCCGGCGGGCGTACTTGTTGACCCGCCGGGCCTGGAGGGTGCCGTTGATCGAGGCCTGGCAGCTCATGCCGACCAGGGCCAGGCGTTTGAGCCCGCGCCGCTCGGCCTCGGCCATGGCCAGGGGGGTGGCGGCGTAGGTGTAGCGGGACCCGGCGGCCTCCAGCACCTCGTCGCGGGTGGTGGCCAGGAACGGCTCGCCGTCCCAGCGCCTGGCCGACGACAGCCGCGAGGTCAGGGCGCCCTCGATCCGGCCCGTCGCCAGCCCCCAGGCCAGCAGCGCCGAGACCAGCCCGCCGTCCTGGCCGGCGTCCAGCACCGCCGGGTCGGTCGCCCGGGCCAGGAACACACCCCGGCGGATCCCGGTGATCTCCTCGGGCTGCCGGGCCCGCCCGAACAGGGCCTGGTCGCACTCGACCTCCCAGTCCCGGAAGCGCGGGCAGGCCCGGGTGCAGATGTCGCAGCCGCGCTGGCCGTGCACGCAGTCGTCGGCCGCGGTCGACAGCTCGACGTTGAAGGGGTGGTAGGTCTCGGTGTGGTCGTACTCCAGCACGTCCCGTGGGCAGGCCATCACACAGGCCGCGCATCCGGTGCACAGGTTGGTCTCGACCACCTCGTGGAACAGCTCCCGCCACTGGGTCTTGCTGCCGTTCCTGTCCGATCCCGCCATCGTGCCTCCGGTCCTGGTACTGGGTACGTCTCAGGCTAGTAGCACTCAGTCGTAAGCGCCCACAGCAGTCATCGGTCTGTTCGGCTTCAATGAGGCGGCTGATGGCCCGTGTCTTGCGCCAGCCAACGATCTTCGAACACATGTTCGCATTTGGTGCCTCGGCGCGATAGACTCCGCACCTCATGCGGCACACGACGTTCCGGTTCGCGTTCGCCCCAACCGCCGAGCAGTCAAGGATGTTCGTCCGGTACAGCGGCGCATCGCGCTTCGCCTACAACCAGTGCCTGCAGTTGGTCACCGACGCGCTTGCCGCGAGAAAGGCAGATCCGTCGGCGACCGTGCCCTGGTCAGGCTTCGATCTGATCAAGGCGCTCAATCGGTGGAAGACTAGCGAGAGCGCCGGTCGCGTCTTCGTCGTTGCTCCGGATGGAACTACCACGAAACAGGTGACCGGGCTCTCCTGGCGAACGCAGATCTCCGCCCAAGTGTTCGAAGAAGCCGCCGTCGACCTTGGTCGAGGGCTTGCTCGATACGCCCAACGCAGCGGCCGCCGCGTCGGCTTCCCGAGACGAAAGCGCAAGGGCCATGGCCGCGACAGCTTCCGTCTCCGTAACAAGGATGCGAGCGGCCGTGGCGGCATCCGTATAGGCGAGGGTCATCCCCGATCGGTGACGTTGCCGAAGATCGGAACGGTTCGGGTGCATGAGGACACCAGGCGGCTGCGTTGGATGCTCCGTCCCGTCAAGAACCTCGACGTACGCACCGGCAGGGCCGTTGTCGGATCGCCCGCGAGAGTCTTGTCCGCGACGGTCACGCGGCGAGCTAACCGATGGTATGTACACTTGAACATCGAGGCTGCGGACCTCCATCCCAGCCGCCGCCACCGGCAGCCATCGCAAGGTCAGGTTCGGAGGTTCGTCGGGATCGACCGTGGACTTGCCGCCTTCGCCGTCGTTGCCTGCTCCAATGGCGCCGAGGTCTGCCGCTTCACCGCTCCTCGACCGCTGACTCGCCGGCACGGCCGGTTGCGGCAGCGTTCCCGGGCGTTCTCGCGCACCCGGCGGGGTTCCCGAAACCGGACGAAAGCCGTTCGTGCGCTGGCTCGGGAGCACCATCGCATCGCCAACATCCGCCGAAGCTTCCTTCATGAGGTCTCCAGCCAGCTCGCCCAGACCCACAGTGGGCTGGCCGTCGAAGATCTCCCCGTGGCAAATCTGATCCGCAACAGGCACCTCGCCAGAGCCATCACCGACGCCGCCTGGGCAGAGTTCGCCCGCCAGCTTCGCTACAAGACCGCCTGGCGCGGAGGGGAGCTGGTGGTGTGCGACCGCTGGTTCCCGTCGACCAAGACCTGCTCCGTCTGTGGAAGGGTCGTGGAGCAGTTGGCGTTGCGGACGCGGACGTTCCACTGCGGTGCTTGCGGGCTGGTCATGGACCGGGACCGCAACGCCGCCGCCAATCTCGCCGCCTGGGCCGAGAGAGCCACCATCAAGACCGCCCGGGTCCCAGACCGCCAAGCGGGCGGCTGGGTTACTCATGCCCCTGGAGGGGAAGGCGCTGGCCATCGCTTCTGCGGTGGTGAAACCGGCCCCCGTGAAGGGGGAACCAACGCTCCGGCATCCGCTGGGGTCAAGGACACCCGAGAAGGGTGGCGTCTGACTACCTCGAAGAGGCCGGTCGACGCGCTGTAGTGACAATGCGTCCGGTTCACCATCGGATCGGCGGCCGGGTAACGTGAGGCTCGTGAAAGTTTCCGGATCCAGCCCCGGCCGGCGGCCGGCGGCGGTGCGCTCGACCCTGACCGCGGTCGGGATCGCCCTGGCCGCTTCGGCGCTGGGCAGCGCCTTGTTCACCGTCGCCCTGGACGACACGGTCGGCTCGGGGCTGGTCACCTTCGCCATCTTCGGCGGCCTGGCCGCCCTCAGCGCCGGCGTGCTGGCCTGGGAGCTGGCCTCGCTGCGGGTCTGCCCGCGCTGCGGCTTCGAGAACTCGGCCATGGCTGCCTGCGCCGGCTGTGGCTACGACGTCCGCGACCGGCCCCGCTTCGCCTGCAGTGAGGGCCACCGGGTCGCGTTCGAGCCGGGCATGTGTGACTGCGGCCGCCGGCTGTTGGCCCTGCGCCCGGTCCCGGTGGCCAGGCATGCCATGCGCGCCGCCTGGCTCGCCCTCGGCTTCTTCCTGCTGGTCCTGGTCGTGGCCCTGCTGGCCTCGGGTCTCGCATCCTGAGGCCAGCAGCGGGGCCAGGATCGGGGCTAGGGGGTCGCGCCCTTGCCGCCGCCGGCGCCGGGGCCCCGCCTGGCCAGGTCGCCGGAGACGACCCGCCTGGCGACCGCTCGGTCGCCCGACTTCTCGCCGGCCACGAAGGCGTCCTCGCCGACCTTCAGCTCGGCGGTCGGGTCGGGCTCGTTGCGGAACCCGAAGCGGGTGTCGCCGTCGATCCGGAACGAGGTCTCGACCCCGTCCGAGCTCTTGACGGTGATGGCGTCCCCGGACAGGGCGGTGACCTCGCCCCTGGCCATGACGATGGTCTTGGTGCCGTCCTGGGTCTGGACGGTGACCTCGCCGTGGAGGACCCGGCGGCCGAGCCCGTGCCGCCAGGCGCCGCCATGGCCGAGCAGCCCGGCCCGCGCCCTGACCTTGTCCGCGCTCCCCCCCGGCGCCTGGGTCGTGGTGGTCGCGTCCTGGGCGGCCAGGGCCGCCCCACCGGCTGACACCAGCAGCACCCCGGCCACCAGCCACCCGAGCCATCGCGTCCGCCTGCCAAGTCCCCGCATCCGTTCACCTCGTCGCCTCGCCGGTCGGTTGTCGGCCACATCGTGACCCGGCCAGGTTGGCGCCAGCGGCTGGTGAAGGTTCGAGGTCGGTAAAAGCTCCACAGCGGTGAGCTCACGGGGAGCGGTGCAACCGGGTCGAGGATGTAGCATCCCGCGAGCACCGGGCTGTCGCTGAGGACCTCAGCACCCTTCTATGCGGCGAGTCAGCTTGTTGGCTCTGCCCTGGCATTGGGGAGCTGATAGTCCGCCACCCATCCACAACGCCGGCCCTGCCATCACACTCGAATGTCACAGGCCGTGACTCCCGCGACCAGACCGTCGCTGGGATCAGCGGCCGCCCATCAACAGAGGCAGCCGCCGAGCTCGTCAAGTGGGCGTCCGGCGGCTTGCTGCACTCGGCTGCATGAGCTAGGTGGCGGTTGGGCGGTCGCTGCGCCGTTGGTGTTCGACCCTCGGACTCGTAGCTGGTCAGGTGGCCAAGGTCCGCTGCATCTGCGCAGCTCAGGATGGGTAGAGGCGTCCAGCGCCGTCCGCCGTGGACCCAATGGTCGTGGGGGTGGCGGTCAAGCTGGCGGTCAACCGCGGGGATGCTGGACCGGCAACCTGGGTGGGGTTCTGGCAGGCAAGCCCATGCGGGAGGTCGTTCGCCATGGCCGACACCCACAGCCATGACGCCCAGGTGCACCAGCACGACCATATCCACGTCACCCAGTATCTGGGGCATGGCCAGCAGTGGGAGCACATGGACACCAGCCACGACACGAGCACCACCACGCCGCCGTCAGCCATGACCCCGGCCGGGTAGCGCCGCTTGGTGCTGCGCATCGGCCCGTCATCGGCCGGTGCGTGGCCGTCGTGCCCTGGCACAAGCTTCGCCGTGTTCGGGCGGATCTGGGCTCTTGGCCGCTGCGCCATGGGCTAGGTAG
>CALGFH010000279.1 GCA_937881255.1 uncultured Actinomycetes bacterium | reverse complement strand
ACAGCACCTCGGCCAGCCAGGCCAGCTCCGGCGAGCGGATCGCCGGCGAGTCGGAAGCCGGGGGGGTATCGGGGGGGCCGCGCCGGCCCCCCTGATGGATGCGGGACCGGCTCACGGGCAGCCCACCCCCTGGCAGGCGCGGGCCGCGGCCAGCTCGGCGGCCAGGGCGGCCGGCGGGTCGTTGCCGGGGTCGTCGTCGGCCAGGAGGTTCCGCTCCATGCCCGGGTCGCGGGTCAGGTCGTAGAACTCCCGGAAGGTGCCGGAGGGGCCCGGCTGGTCGTAGTTCTCGATGTACTGCCAGCCGGGGCCGCGCAGGGCCGCCCAGTCGCGGATGCCGGGGGCGTTGGCCTGGTCCTGCCAGTACTCGGCCAGCAGCCGCTCCCGCCGGCGGCCGTCGAGCAGCGAGCGGCCGTCCACGGTGTCGCCCTCCTGCGGCCGGATGCCGGCCGCCTCCAGCACCGTCGGCTTGATGTCGACGGTGGCGACCAGGCGGTCGTCGACCGCGCCGGCGGCCAGCCGGCCCGGCCAGCGGACCAGGAACGGGACCTTGATCGACTCGGTGTAGGGGGTGAACTTGCCCACCCGGCCGTGCTCCCCCCAGCCGTAGCCGTTGTCGGACAGGAAGAAGATCAGCGTCCCCTCGAGCTCGCCGGTGGCCTCCAGCCGGCGCAGGACCCGGTCGACCATGTCGTCGACCGACAGCAGGGTGCGCAGCTGGCCGGTGCGGACCTCGGCCGCCTCGGCCGGGGTCACCGGGTCGCGCTCGCGCAGGTAGCGGGGGGCCCCGTCCAGCTCGGGGGAGCCGCCGCCGACCTGGTCAAGGGCCGGGAAGCTGGCCTTCGCGTACTTCGGCTCGGGCACCCGCGGGTCGTGGGGGGCGAACGGGGCCAGGTACAGGAACCAGGGGCGGGCGTCGTCGCCCTCGAACTCGTCCAGGTAGGCCACGGCCTGGTCGCCGATGAAGGTGGTCGAGTAGGTGGGGACCCGGCGGAGGGCCCCGTCGACCGCCCACAGCTGGTCGTAGTAGCCGCCGTTGGCCAGGGCCCAGTGGTCGAACCCGGGCGGCGGGGTCCGCAGCGGCCAGCGGTTGAGGAACTTGCCGGCCATGGCCGTGCGGTAGCCGTCGTCCCTGAGGTAGCGGGCCACGGTGGTCCGCTGGTCGAGCCGGTCGCCCAGGCGCTGGCGGAGGACCCCGTGGTTGTGGACGTAGCGGCCGCTCAGGATCGACGCCCGCGACGGGCAGCAGCTGGGGGTGGTGGCGAACCCCTGGGTGAAGGTCACCCCGCCGTCGGCCAGCCAGGCCCGGGTCTTGGGCATCACCCGGAGGGTCTCGGCCCGGGCGTCGTCGGTCACGATCACCAGCACGTTGGGACGGCTCGCGGGCCGGGCGGCCGGGCCGCCGCCCCGGGAGCCGGTGAAGGCGACCACGGCCAGGGCGAGGGCGGCCACCAGCAGCCCGGCCACGACCAGCCTGCCCCGGTTCACGCCTCGGCCCCGACGGGCCCGGGGGCCGGCGACCGGCGCAGGATGCTCCGGAGGGCCTGCCATTCCAGCCGGTCCCGGTAGCGCCACAGCAGGGCCGCGTACACGCCGCAGCCGACCACGGCGTAGGCCGCGAGCCCGGCCACGGTCGGTCCGACCAGCGCCCGCATGGCCACGCCGACCAGCCCGAAGCTGACCAGCGACAGCGCCGCCGCCACCCCGACGCCCGGCCCGAACGGGTGCAGGCCCATCGACCGCCACACCTGACCCAGGGGGAGCAGGTTGTTGAGCAGGGTGCCGGCGCCGGAGGCGACCGCCGCCCCGGCCAGTCCGTAGCGCGGGATGAGGGCGACGTTGAGGGCCAGGTTGGCACCGAGCGAGACCACCGTGTTGAGCAGGTTCAAGGAGCTGCGGCCGCCCATCAGCAGGACCACGTCGACCGGCCCGACCGCGGTGGCGACCAGCATGGCCGCCGCCAGGACGACCAGCACGACCTGGCCGTCGGCGAAGTCCCCTCCGAACACCGCCAGCAGCGGCCCCCCGAAGGTGATCAGGGCCAGGTAGATGGGCCAGTTGAGGGCGACCAGCCAGGCGGTGGTGGTCTGGTAGACGGCCGCCGCCCGCTCGGTGCTGCGCCTGGCCAGCAGCTCGCTCACCTTGGGGGCGAGCACCTGGCGGATGGCCACCGCAACCATGGCGGCCACGGTCAGGTAGCGGGAGGCGGCCGCGTAGATGCCGGCGTCGGCGGTCGAGCGCAGCGCCCCGACCAGCAGGGTGTTCACCCACAGGCTGGTCGTCTGGAACACCGCGGCCAGGCCGCGGGGGCCGGTGAAGCGCCAGAACTCCCCCACCAGCCGGCCCGTCGGCCGGGCCGGCTGGGGCTCGGGCGCGCCGTCCCGGGGCCGCTCGGCCCGGCGCAGCAGGACCGCCAGCCAGGCCAGCCCGGCCGCCACCACCGGGACGTATGGCCCCAGATAGGCCAGGGCGATCAGGCTGCTGCCGGCCCCGGCCACGATGGCCAGAAGGACCAGGAGGGGCTGGAGGGCCGGGCGGGCGATCTTGTCCAGGAGCACCGTCGGGCGCATGGTGCCGAAGCCCCGGGTGGCCGCGAACACCGTCAGCGACAGCGCCGAGACGGGGACGAACACCGCGAAGGTGCGGATGAAGTCGGTCAGCTGGGCGGTCTCGCCATGCCGGGAGAAGGTGTCGGCCAGCTCGGGCGCGAACCAGTAGGCGAGGCCGCCGAGGAGCAGGCCGGCGGCCGCGACCGGCCAGACGCTGGCCTGCAGGCCACGGCGCAGGTCGCGGACCCGGCCGAGGGCGCGGTAGCGCGGCACCATCCGCGACAGCCCGACGTCGGCGCCGAGGGTGGCGGCGCTGGACAGGATGAGGAACAGGGCCACCGCCTCGTAGAAGGCGCCGGTGCCCTGGGCGCGCAGGCCTCTGGCCACCACGACCAGCAGCGCGAAGTTGCACAGCCCGGTGACGGCGGCGCCGACCAGGTTGAGGGCCCCGCCCCGGGCCAGGGTGGTCAGGTCGCGCCGGGCGGCGTCGTCACCGGTGGCCGGCACGGCAGCGGTCTCCATCAGCGGGCTAGGTGGTCCAGCCGAAGTCGTCGCCGAGCGACTCGTACAGCACCCGGTTGGGCTCCCGGTAGTGCTCGACCAGGCGCGCGTGGACCTGGTCGCCCATCCTCCGGTAGTCGTGGGCGTTGTGCCTCTCGTAGCCGTCGGGGGTGAACGCCGGCAGCTCCAGGAAGTCGAGCACCTGGTGGAAGGTCCGCTCGGGCTCGGCGAAGAACCGCTCGCTGGACAGCACCAGCAGCTGGCGGTCGTCGAACCGGGCCCGCCAGCGCTCCAGCTGCTCGTGGTAGCGGCCCCTGGCCAGGTACGAGTGGTGCTGGTGGGCGAAGCTGTTGTAGAGCGGCTCGGCCAGCATGCGCTGGGTCTCGCCGGCCAGGCGGGCCGGCTCGGCCTCGATCGCCTCCTCGAACGACAGCGTCTCGAAGCCGCGGGCGACCTCGTGCTGGTAGTGGGAGTAGGCCCGCCCGACCGGGTCGCGGAGCAGCGCGATCAGCTTGACCTGGGGCAGGTGGGTGGCCACCCGCCCGGGGACGTGGGGGTGGAACAGGTAGTAGGGGCTGGCCTCGCCGGTGCGCAGCTCGACCCCGTGCCGTCTGGCCACCCACCAGGCGGTCAGCCGGGTCGGGAAGCGCGAGGCGTACCAGGACATCCCCCGGCCGTAGCCGGTGTCGAAGAAGTGCACGCCCTTGGTGCGCAGGGTGGTCCTGACCCCTGGGTGCTGGATCAGGTAGCGGTGCAGCGAGGTCGTGCCGGCCCGCTGGGCGCCGATGATCAGGTAGTCGGGCAGCAGCCGCAGCCCGGCGGTGGGCCGGGCGTAGGCCTGGGCGCTCCAGCGCGCCGCTCTCCGGGCCAGCTTGGTGGCGCCGCTCGCTTGGGTCATCTGGCCTCGGTCATCTGGTCGCGACTGTCTCCCGGGTCTCAGTTCCGGATCGGCGCTGGGCGGCGGCCGCTTGAGCCTCCTGCTCCCGCCAGGCCACCGCCGCCACCACCATCATCAGGTGCAGCTGGGTGGGCATCATGTCGTAGTAGAGGAACTCGAGCATGCCGATCAGCAGCATCACGTGGCACCACAGGGGCGGCCCGGTGGCCCCCCGGTGCGAGACCCACAGGGCCCACAGCCACCAGCCGAGGAAGAAGGCCAGCCCGGGGATGCCCTGGGAGAACAGCACCAGGTAGACCTGGCCGTGGGTGCCGATCTCGGGCGCGTTGACCAGGTCGGGCGACTCCCGGGGCCCGCCGTAGCCGAGCAGCGGCCGCTCCAGGGCCCCGGTGATGGCCTGGGTGGTGAGGCTCTCGCGGCGCTCGTTGCTGTGCTGGTGGGCCAGGCGGTCGCTGACGTAGCGCTCCAGCGGGGTCAGGGTGACCAGGGCGGCGATCACGGCCAGGAACCCGAGGATGGCCACCAGGGCCCGGGCGTTGCCCCGCAGGGCGACCCGCGCGGCCGCGTACACCAGGCCGGCCCCGAGCCCGACCCACAGCCCGCGGTTGGCCGAGATGACGATCGGGACCAGCGAGGCGACCAGCAGCAGCCGGACCATGTTGCGGGTCAGGTAGGAGCGGAGCATGCCAAGGCCGGCCAGGGCCATCGGGGTGAGCAGGCCGACCGCCCCGCCCCACTCGTTGGTGTAGGTGAACGGGGCCGCCGGGCGGGGCAGGGCGTAGCCGATGAAGGTCTGGACCTGGGCCAGCCGGGCCGCGAACAGGTCCTGGACGAACGGGTTGGCCTCGATCGAGGCCGGCAGCAGCAGCGACGCCGGGGTGGTGAGCCGGAGGTCGGGGGCGGCCAGGGCGGCGAAGCCGAAGCCGATGACGGTGGCCCAGAACAGGGTCAGGGCGAGCACGATCTTCCGGGCCGGCACCGAGGACCGGGGCAGGTTGAAGACGTAGACGAACATGACCGTCATGGACAGGTACAGCACGGCCCGGTAGGAGAAGGCGTACCAGCGCCGGGCCTCGTCCAGCTGGGTGGCCGACAGCAGCATCCAGAACAGGAAGGCCAGCCAGAGCCCGAACCCCTTGGGCACCCGCACCCGGCCCCTGGCCAGCAGCCAGGCCAGCATGGGCACGGCCATGATGATCCAGATCAGCGAGGACAGGCCGAGGGCCCACCAGATCGGGAAGGCGCCGAACAGGGCCAGCACCGGCCAGCCGTCGGGCAGGCCGGTGCGCCGGGGGGCCGCCGCCGGGGCCCCGTTGGCCAGGCTCAGGTCGTCGATACGCTCGGGCACCCGTGCAGGATATGCGGCCGGGTGCCCGAGCGGTACGTCAACTGTGGCTACTGCAACCTAGTGCAAACGGTTGAGGGCCGGGTCCCTCCCGATCTCGCGGTAGGCGGCCACCGAGGTGCTCGAACTGGTGAGCCGCCAGTCGCACTTGTGCAGGTTGTTGAAGTAGACCAGCGCCTTGATCCGGGTCCGGGTGGTCTTGAGCTGGACCAGCGAGTCGCGGAGCCAGGCGGCCTTGCTGGGCGAGCCCGCCGGCTGCTCGCGCAGGCCGTACTCGGCCAGCATCAGCGGCTTGCCGGGGGCGTGGGCGGCCGTCCAGTCGTAGAACGGCTTGGTGATCTCGGCGAACGACCGGACCTTGTGGCCCGCCTTGCAGCCGTACCAGTTGTAGGGGTCGTACGCGATCCAGTCGACGTACTGGTCACCCGGGTACAGGGTCGGGTAGATGTCGCCGTGGCCGCCGACGAACCCCATCATGTTCCAGACGAAGATGACGTTGTCGGCCCCGACCCGGTTGAACACGTCGACCACCCGGCGGAACGCCTTGGCGTAGTCGGCCGGCTGGCCGGCGGCGCCGATGTCGTTCTCGGGCTCGTGGTGGAAGGCCAGGAACAGCTTGTCGCCGAAGGCCTTGAGCCGGTTGGCGGTCGCGGTGATCTGGGCGTCCTGGCTGCCGTTGGCCACGGCCGGCCAGGAGCCCGGCGACTTCCAGTTGATCAGCAGCATCCGGCCCTCGGCGGCCAGGGCGCGCTCCTCGGCGGTGGGGAAGTTCTGGCTCCACTGGTGGTAGAAGTGGACGATGTCGAACTTCCGGCCCATCTGGGCTTCCCAGCTCCGGTCGAACTTGCTGGTGCCCCAGAGGGCGCCCGAGTTCGGGGCCATGGCCTTGGTGAAGCCGGCCGGGCCGGGCGACCCGCCGGAGCCCGGGGAGCTGGTCGGCGGGGTGGTCGAGGTGGGCGGCCTGGTGGTGGAGGTCGGCTTCGTGGTCGGGGTCGGCCGGGTGGTCGAGGTTGGCGGGAGCGGCGAGGTCTGGAAGTGGGGGTCGAGGGCCAGGCGCCGGAACCCGTCCAGCGAGCGGCCCGAGGAGGCCACCCGGTAGTCGCAGGCCTTCTTGGCGTCGAAGTAGATCAGCGCCTGGACGTTCGGCATCTCGGTGGTCAGGTCCCTGGCCGCGTTGTCGAACCAGGCGGCCTTCCGGGCCGGGTTGGCGGCGTCCTCGACCGTGCCGGTCTCGCCGATCATCAGCGGCTTGCCGTGCGAGCTGCCCCAGACGTAGAAGTCGCCGAAGATGTCCGACAGCTCCCGCCAGCCCGACCCGGGACGGCAGCCGGGGCCGTTGTAGCCGTCGGCGGCGATCCAGTCGACCTGGTCGTCGCCGGGGTAGAAGCGGTCGGCGGAGTCGCTGGCGAAGGCGGACGCCGTCGGGGCCCAGACGAACGACGCCGGCAGGCCGGCGAAGACCTCCCGGACGTGGTCCCAGGCGGCCTTGTAGGACTCGGGCGAGCCGACCCAGGAGCTGTTGGCGGGGTCGTCCATGCGGTGGGCGTAGCGGATGAACACCGGCTTGCCCAGCGCCCGCACGCCCTCGGCCAGCTGGCGCAGGTAGACGTCGTGCCGGCCCTGGGCGACCTCGGCCGTGCTGGCCCCGTTGCCGATCGTCAGCAGCGGGATTCGTCCTTGCTCAACGTCCCACGCAGGGCGCCAGCCGAGCTGGGCCCCGAACGGCACGTAGGTGTGGTCGATGGCCAGGCGGCGGCCGATGCGCCGCTCCAGGTCGAGCACGGCCTGCTGCTGGGCCGCCTTGGAGAACGACCCGGGGGCCTGCACCCAGGCGCCCAGCCAGGCCGCCTTGGGGGTGAGGGACCCGTCACCCTGGGGGCCAGACGGCTGGAAGGCCCGCGCCGACACGGTGAGGGCGCCGACCAGGGCGGCCAGGAGGACCACGGCGGTGAGGACACGGGAGCGACTGCTCGACGGTGCGGACGGGCGACTGTGGCGGGGGGCGTGGCGCAATACAGCTCCTCCTTGGTGACTGGTCACCATGGATCGGGAGTCGGAGCGGCGGTACGACGGACCTTGGGGGGAAGGCCCGCTGACTCTGGGGGATGCCGTGCTGCGCGGCATCTAACCAAGATCACGATTCGGCGGTCAAATCGTTGCTTGATTGTGTCTGACCGGGATCGGCCAGGTGACGCGCTAGATGCCCTTGCCGGCCACGTGCGCCAACCGGGTGACCGTCTTGGCGCTGATCAGGCCGAGGCTGATCGCCAGGGCCAGGTAGGCGCGGCGCTCGCGCCGGTTCAGGGACAGGGTCCGGCGGGCCCAGCTCCGGGCCGGGCGGCGCTCCCCGAGGGCGGCGTGGGCGAAGGCGATCTGGCCGTAGATGCGGGCCAGCCCGGACGGCTCCTGCTGGAGCTCGCGGTGCTTGTCGACCAGGTAGGTGAGGGCGGAGATGATCGTCCGCCAGCGGTCGGAGAAGAACGACGACTGGTGCCAGTGGATCACGGCCAGGGGCTCGGGCACGGCCAGCACGGGGGCGTGGCGCGAGGCCCGCAGCAGCCACTCGTAGTCCTCGGCGTAGCTGCCGGGGATCTGCTCGTCGACCAGGCCGATGTCGTCCAGCAGCTGACGGCGCCGGGCCAGCACGGTCGAGGGGTGCAGCTCGGTCAGCCGCGACCGCAGCAGCTGGCGGTGGGTGACCAGCTCGGTCGGGGCCAGCCGGGTGGTGGTGCGGTCCTGGTAGCGGACCAGGATCCCGGTGGTCGAGACGGCCGCCGATGGCGTGGCCAGCAGCCGCGCCACCTGCCGCTCGAGCTTCTCCGGCAGCCACTCGTCGTCGTCGTCGCAGAAGGCGACCAGCTCGCCGGTGGCGGCCAGGATGCCGCTGTTGCGGGCCCCGGCCAGGCCCGGGGTCCGCTGGTTGCGGATCAGCGCCAGGTGGCGGCCGGCCGGCAGCTCGGCCCAGGGCAGGTCGGGGTCGCTCTGGTCGAACACGACCAGGCACTCGACCGGTCCCTGGTAGGTCTGCTCGAGGATGGCCGTCACGGCCCGGCGCAGCAGCTCCGGCCGGTCCCGGGTGGGGACGACCACGCTGACCGCCGGCGTCTCAGCGGCCATGGCCGCCCCCGCGCAGGTAGCCGTAGGCCAGCAGCAGGGGCCAGGTCGAGACGGAGGTGAGCACGCGGTGGCGGCGGCGCAGCTGGCCCCGCCACTCCTCGTCGACCCGGAGCGGGACCCGGCCGCTGCGGAAGCGCATCGGGTTGCCGGCCAGGGCGTGGCTGGGGCCGAGCTCGACCCAGCCGTCGCCGACGAAGCCGAGCTCACCGGCGGCCACCGGCCGCCCCGAGAGCGCGAGCACGCGGGTGAGCTCCCCCGACGGGTCGCGCACCAGCGACTCGTACCGCAGCAGGATGCTCTTCACCCCGAGGGCGCCCAGCAGGTGGAAGAGCAGGTTGTAGCCGAGGTAGCGGGCGCTCATGCGCAGCGGGGTGTCGGTGGCCATCAGGGCGTCGCCCTCCACCACCTCGGCCCGCCGCATCCGCTTGGTCCAGGAGAAGGCCACCCCGCGGCTGTCCCGGACCAGGTGGACCAGGCGCAGGTCGACCCCGCGCATCCGCCGGACCAGGAAGGCGTGGGAGGCGTGCTTGCTGGCGTCGACCACCAGGGGCCGCCCGCTGACCTCCCGGATGGCCGCGTACAGCCGCTCCAGCAGGTCCAGGTAGCGCTCCAGGCGGGCCCGGTAGGGGCGGGACAGGCCGGGCAGAACCATCAGGGGCACGAACCGGTTGCGGTCCACCGAGGCCTTGAGGGCCAGCACCTCCTCGACGTCGAGGGTGTCCCAGCCGCCGAAGGCGACCTCGCCGACCCGGCCCCAGAAGGCGCAGTCCCGGAAGCGCTCGCCGCAGCCGCAGCGGTTGTTCTCGTCCAGGCCGCGCTCCCAGATGTGGACCAGCTCCCCCACCGACCAGACGTCGTCGAGCCGGCCCAGCATCCGGTCCAGCAGGGTGCTGCCGCTGCGCCCGAGCCCGCCGATGAACAGGACGGTGCTCATCTGGCGCCCGCCCCAGCTGAACCCGGCCGCTGGCCGACCAGCCCGTCGACCAGGCGCCCGAACTCGCGCACGGCGCCGCCCGTGGCCCGGTCCCCGGGGCCGGCCCGGAAGACGGCCGGCTCGGCGGCCACCCGGTCCAGCAGCCGGTGGAGGGCCGCCTCGCCCTCGGCCAGGTGGATCTTGTCGCCCTCGGCGG
>CALGFH010000278.1 GCA_937881255.1 uncultured Actinomycetes bacterium | reverse complement strand
CGCGCCGGTCGGGTCGACCGCGTGCAGGGGCGTCCACACCGACACCCCGCCCGGGGTGGTGGCCAGCAGGTACCCGGCGCGGCGGACCGCCGTCCGCGCCCACCCGGCGGCCCGCGGCCGGGCCGGCGGCTCACCAAGACCCATCGGCGGCTCCTCGACCGCCAGATTTAGGCTTGCCTAATACCTGGCCGCAGTATAGCCGTCGGCCGGATGTTGGCGTTCATGCGGAACAGGTTGGCCGGGTCGTAGCGGTCCTTGAGGGCGGTCAGCCGCTTGAGGCGCCCGCCGTAGGCGGCCTCGACCCCGGCAGCGCCCTCGTCGGAGATGAAGTGCGAGTAGACGCCCGTGCTCCAGGGGCGCAGGGCGGTCCAGCCCTGGCGCACCCAGGCGGTGTGGCGGTCGCCGCCCGGGTCGGGCGGCGGCCAGCCGGCCACGATGCTGAGCTCGAACCCGTTGCCGCGCTCGCCGACGGCGGTGGCCTCGGGGTCGACCTGGCCGGCGGTGCCGCCCATCACGAACCCGGCGGTGTAGGACAGCGGCGAGGTGATCGTGTCGGTGAGGCCGCAGACCACGTCGATGACCTCGTCGGTGAGCTCGGGGACCCGCTGGGAGCGCCAGTACCAGTGCATGCCGTGCTGGTTGCCGCCGTCCACCATGGACTGCAGGAACAGGTACGGCAGGGGCCGCACGTGGTCGGCGATCGGCCGGCCGGCCCGGCGCAGGGGGGCGATCGCCCGCTGGCCGGTGGCCGGGTCGCCGGCCCAGGTCAGGGTCAGCCCCAGGACCGGCCTGCCGTAGTGCTCCGGGGGGACCAGCGGCCCGGGCGGGGCCAGGCGGGCGAACAGCACCATGCCCAGCTCGTCGGGCGCCTGGGGGGCGTAGTCGCGGAGGACGCGGAGCACCTCGGGGGCGTCGGCCAGGGGCCAGAAGATCGGCCCGCAGAGCAGGACCGGCCCCACCGGGTGCAGCCGGTACTCGAAGGCGGTGGCGATCCCGAAGTTGCCCCCGCCGCCGCGCAGCCCCCAGAACAGCTCCGGCTCGGTCCAGGCGTCGACGTGGAGGGGCTCGCCGTCGGCGGTGACCAGGTCGACCGAGCGCAGGTTGTCGACGGTCAGGCCGAACTTGCGCATGGTGTGGCCAAGGCCCCCGCCGAGGGTCAGCCCGCCGATCCCGGTGTGGCTGACGATCCCGGACGGGGCGGCCAGCCCGAACCGCTGGGTGGCCCGGTCCAGCTCCCCCAGCAGCACCCCGCCGGCGGCCCGGGCGGTGCGGGCCCCGGGGTCGACCCGGACCGCCTTCATCGACGACAGGTCGATCATCAGGCCGCCGTCGACCACCCCGTGGCCGGCGACGGCGTGCCCGCCGCCCCGGACCGAGACGAGCAGGTCGTGCTCGCGGGCGAACCGCACGGCCACGGCCACGTCGTCGGCCCCGGCGCAGCGGGCGATCAGCGCCGGGCGCCGGTCGATGGCCCCGTTCCAGACGCGGCGGGTCTCGTCGTAGCCCTCCTCGCCCGGCCGGAGCAGGGCGCCCCGGAAGCGCCCCCGCAGCTCCTGGAGCCCCCTCATCGGAGGGCCGCCTCGAGGAACTCCTCCAGCCGGGTGGGCGTGGTGACGTCGGCGGCGTCGCGCACGGCCCGGAACGACCGCTGCCGGTTGAGGGCGAGCTGCAGCTCGACCATGGCCGCGGCCCCCTCCTCGGAGAGGCCGGCGCCGAGCAGGGCACCCCGGAGCGCGTCCGGGGGGAACTGAACATAGGGCAGCTCGGGCCGGCCGAGTCGCCGGCCGATGGCCTGGGTGGCCGCCCGCAGGCTGACGTCCTCCGGCCCGACCAGCAGCCGGACCCGGTGCCCGCCGGGCTCGCGGTGGAGCAGCCCCTGGGCGGCCTCGCGGGCGACGTCCCGGGTGGCGATCATCGGCAGCTCGAGGTCGCCGTCGATGGCGCTCCCGTTGATCCCCTGGGCCTGGATCAGGGGCAGGCCGGCGAGCAGGTTCTCCATGTAGAACGGCGACCGCAGCACCAGCACGCCGGTGCCCTGGAGCCCCGACAGCCGCTGCTCGAGCTCGCGCAGCCCGGCCGCCGGCCCGGTGGCGCCGGCCTGGCCGGCGGCGACGGTGCTGAGGGCGACGACCTGGCGGACGCCCGACCCGGCGAGCGCGTCGGCGATCGCGCGGCTCATCCGGGAGCGGGTGGCCGTGAACTCCGGGTCGGTGACCACGTCGGGGAGCAGCACCAGGGCCGCCTCGACGTCCTTGAGCAGCACGCCCAGGTCCCCGGGGTCGGCCAGGTCGCCGGTCACGACCTCGGCTCCCCGCGCCCCCAGCGCGTCCAGCCTGCGCCGGTGCTCCAGGACCCGCACCGGCCGGCCCTGGCCCAGCAGCAGGCCGGTCACCCTGCTCCCGACGTTCCCGGCAGCCCCCATCACCGCGATCATCGCGGCCTCCTTCAGCTCGATTTGCCCTCGACGGGGGCCAGGATCGGCGCCGGGGCGTTCCTGGAGCGTTCCGGGAGGCGTTCCGCTCAGCCGCGGGCCAGGAGCTCGGCCGCCTCGCGCAGATCCGGAAGGTCCCGGCCCTCGGGCAGGGCGGCTCCAGCCGCGCCCGGGCCTGGCCGGTCGAGCGGTCGTCGCCGCCGCCGAGGCGGCGGCGGAGCAGGCTGGCCGCCGCCCGCAGCTCCAGCAGCCTGGCCCCCTGGGCCCGGGCGACCTCCAGGGCCCGGCGGAGCTCCGCCTCGACCTCGTCGCCCGGGGCGCCGAGGGCGGCCAGGAACTCGGCCCGGCGCCGCCTGGCCTCCGACTCGAAGGTGCGGACGCCGCCGTCGAGCCCGAGGGCCCGGTCGGCCGCGACCAGGCCGGTCCTGGCGTCGCCGGTGACGGCGCAGGCCTCCAGCAGCACCCGCGCCACCATGGCCTGCATGCCGGGGGCGTGCTCGTCCTCGGCCGGGCCTTCCAGGGCCCGCCGGATGCGGTCGACGCCGGCCGCCTCGCGGCCGTCGAGCACCTCGGCGTACCCGGCCAGGGCGTCGGCCACGACCTGGGTCGGCCGGGCCAGGTCGCCGGGCCGGGCGGCCAGCTCGGCGGTGGCGGCCCGGACCGTTGCCGGGTCGCGCAGCTCCAGGGCCAGCATGGCCCCGAACAGCAGCGCGGCCTCGCGGTTGTGGGGGTTCCCGGTCCCGGTGGCCAGGGCCAGGGCGGCGGCCCGGGCCCGCACCGCGGCCTCCGGGCGGCCGAGGAAGCCGAGGGTGTTGCCGAGGCGGCTGGTGCACAGGACCTCGGTGGTCCCGCCGTAGCGGGCCAGCCGGGCCGAGCGGCGCTCGGGGCGATAGTGGTCGACGGCCGCCTCGAAGTGCCGCCGGGCGGCCTCGAGCTCGCCCGCCCAGAAGGCGACCAGGCCGAGCACGTACTCGCCCTGGACGGCGCGCAGGTCGTCGTCGCCCTCGGGCGCGCCGCCGGCGCGCAGCCGCTCCCCGACCCGCCGCGCCCCCTCGAAGTCGCCCTGGGACAGCCGGGCCATGGCCGCCGACCGCAGCAGCGGCGGCGCCGGCTCGACCCCGAGCTCGCCGGCCAGCTCCAGGGCCTGGCGCTGCACCTCGGCGAGCCGCTCCGAGCCGTACCCTTCGAGGATGCCGAGCGGCCCCTGGAGGCGGGTCAGGACGGTCAGCTCCAGCTCCCGCCGGGCCGGAGCCGGGGGCTGCGCCCGGAGCAGCCGGAGGGCGCGCTCGAGCAGGCGGACCGCCTCGGCGTAGGCCGGCAGCCGCAGGGCCGCGGAGGCGGCCCGCTGGTACCAGGCGACCGCCTCGGCGCCCGCGCCGGCCTGCTCGTGGTGGGCGGCCAGCTGGGCGGCCACCGGCGCCGGGTCGCCGGCGTGCACCCGCTCCAGGGCCCGGGCGACCAGCTGGTGGGTGTGGCGGCGGCGGGCCGGGCTGAGGCCGAGGTAGGCGACCTCCCGGATCCGGTCGTGGGCGAAGTCGTAGGCGTCGGGCCCCTGGTCCCGGACCAGGCGGCGCCGCCACAGCTCGTCCAGCGCGCCGACCAGCGCCGCCTCGCCGGCCTGGCTGGCCTGGGCGAGCACGTCGGTGCTGAACTCCCGCCCGATGGTCGCGGCCACGCCGACCAGGTCGCGGGCCGGGGCCGACAGCTGGGCCAGCCGGGACTCGATCACCGCCTGGACCCTCGGGGTGATCGGGGCGGGCTCGTCCTGCCCGCTCCAGCCGGCGCGCAGGGCCTCGACCACGAACAGCGGGTTGCCCTCGGTCTCGGCGAACAGCCGGCCGGCCTCCCGGCCCTCGAGCGGGTGCCGGCGCAGCCGCTCGGCGAGCGCGGCCGTCT
Source organism: uncultured Actinomycetes bacterium (assembly GCA_937881255.1). Classification (GTDB taxonomy): domain Bacteria; phylum Actinomycetota; class CALGFH01; order CALGFH01; family CALGFH01; genus CALGFH01. The sequence continues at coordinate 634 of CALGFH010000278.1, read as the reverse complement.
CCCGCGCCGACAGCCGCCCGACCTCGACCTCGGCCACCCGGTCCAGGGCCCGCAGCCCGGCGACCAGCTCGGGCAGCGGGTGCTGGGGGTCCAGCTCCCCGGGCCGGACGGTGGCCACCACCAGGAGCCGGGCCGCCGGCTGGGCCCGGAGCAGGTAGTGCAGGAACTGCAGGGTCTCCCGGTCCGCCCAGTGGAGGTCGTCGGCGACCAGCAGGAGCGGGCCGGGGGCCGACAGGACGGCCCGGGTGAGCGCCTCGAACAGCAGCCGGCGCTGGTCGCCGTCGGGCGGCGGCGCGGGGGCGGGGAGGCCGGGGACGGCCGGGCCGAGCTCGGGCAGGAGCCGGGCGAGCTCGGCCAGCTGGGGCGGGTCGAGCCGGGCCAGGTGCCCGGCCAGGGCGCCCGAGCGGAGCCAGGCCACCACCGGCCCGTAGGCCAGCGCCCCCTCGGCCGGGTAGGAGCGGGCCTCGCTGGTCGCGGCCCCGCGCTGGGCGCACCAGGAGCGGAGCTCCTCGACCAGCCGGGTCTTGCCGGCGCCGGGCTCGCCGGTGACCAGCACCAGCCGGGCGTCCCCGCCCTCGGCGGCCCGCCACAGCTCGGTCAGCCGGGCCCGCTGGCCGGCCCGCCCGACCAGGGG
>CALGFH010000277.1 GCA_937881255.1 uncultured Actinomycetes bacterium | reverse complement strand
CGAGACGGCCTCGGCGCCGCGCATCACGTTGATGGCGTTGACGTAGAACTCGCCGGTGACCCGGGCGGTCTGCTTGTTCCTGCCGAAGGAGAACATGCCGACACCGGGCACGAGCACGATTGCCGGGTCGGCGCCACGCATCGGCGGGGTGCCGGGGCCGGCGTTCCGCTCGTAGTAGGCCCGGTACTCCTCCCGGTAGGCGGCGTGCAGCTCGCCCAGGCGCTGCTCCACCTCCTCCAGCGGCGCGTCCGGGGCGGTGTCACACAGCAGCGGCCGGACCTTGGTCCGCAGGAAGTGGTCGGGGCAGGAGGTCCCCAGCGGGACCAGGCGGTCCAGGGCCTCCCGGGACAGGAAGTCGAGGACCACCTCGCTGTCGTTGTAGTGGCCGAGCATGCGGGCGTCGGTGGAGGCGACCCGGCGCAGCAGCGGGACCAGGGCGGCCGCCCGGGCCCGGCGCTCGGCCTCGGGGAGCGGCGCCCGGTCGGCCCGGACCGGCCCCAGCGGCTCCGGCCGCCCGGTGCGGGCGATGAACTCGGCCGCCTCGCCGATGAGCTTGAAGGCCCGCTGCTCGCACTCGTCGCTGGAGGCGCCCCAGCAGGTCAGCCCGTGCCCGCCGAGCACCACGCCCTCAAGCTGGGGGTTCTCCTCCAGCAGCCGGCGGTGCAGCCGGCCCAGCTCCCAGCCCGGCCGGACCCAGGGGATCCAGGCGACCCGGCCGCCGTAGCACTCGGCGGTCAGGCGCTCGCCGTCGGCGCTGGCCGCCAGGGCGATCACGCTGTCGGGGTGCAGGTGGTCGATGTGGGGCCGGTCGACCAGCCCGTGCATGGGCGTGTCGATCGACGGCGCCGCCCCGCCGGGGCCGTAGGCGCACCAGGGGAACAGCTCGACCATCTCGTCCTCGTGCTCCTGGCCCCGGTAGCGGTCGTCCAGCCCGCGGAGCCGGGCCAGCTCGAGCACGGCCAGGCCGCCGAAGCGCAGGGTTCCCAGGTCGCCGCCGGAGCCCTTCACGTACAGCAGGGTGGCCGGCTGGCCGGTGGCCGGGTGGGTGACCTCGACCTTGCAGGAGGTGTTGCCGCCGCCGTAGTTGGTCACCGTCGGGTCGGCGCCGAGCCGGTTGGCCCGGTCCAGCATGGCGGTGACGTCGGCCGGGATCCCCGCGGGCACGTCGTCGCGGCTGGGGCCGTTGGCGTCAGGCTGCTGGGTCATGACCGTTCCCCTTCAGAGTTCTCATGTGGCGCCCCGGCGGCGCAGGACCAGGGCGTTGAACAGGGCCGAGACGAGCAGCACGGCGCCGAGCGCGAAGAGCTGGTACTGGCTGCCCTGGGAGCCCTCGAAGTAGAGGAGGATCCCGGCGTTCAGCCAGACGATCAGCAGGGCGGCGACGAGCACGCCCCCGACCCGCCCGACCCCGCCGGCGATGGCGACGCCGCCGAGCACGGCGATGGTGATGGCGGGCAGGGCCATGCCGTTGCCGACCGTGCCCGCGTCCGGCCGGGCCGAGGCGAACTGGGCGGCCGTGATCACCGCGACCACGGCCGAGAGGAGGCCGGACAGGGTGTAGGCGGTGAAGCGCACCCGGGCCACGTCCAGGCTGGCGTACCGGGCGGCGACCTCGTTGGTCCCGACCGCGTACAGCCGGCGGCCGTACGGGGCCCGGTTGACCAGCAGCCAGATGACCACCGCCACCGGCAGCAGGAAGGTGAACACCTGCCGGGGCACGGCCAGGCCGCCGAGGTCCACCGCGCGGGTGATGGAGTTCAGGTCCTGGAGGGGCCTGGTCGAGATGGGCGCGTTGTCGTTGCTGATCAGGGCCAGGGAGCTGTAGGCGTAGTAGGTGGCCAGGGTGGCGATCAGGGCCGGGACGCGCAGGTAGGCGACCAGCAGCCCGTTGACGGCGCCCAGCACGACCCCGGCCCCCAGGGCCAGCAGCAGGGCGGGCAGGAAGGACCAGCCCCACTCGCCGTAGGCGAAGCCGAACGCCATGCCGACCAGGCTGACCATGGCCCCGACCGACAGGTCGATGCCGCCCCGGCCGGACACGATCACCAGCAGCTGGGCCAGGCCGAGGATGGCCAGCGGGACCATCGACTCCAGGGCCGATGCCATGTAGGAGAGGTCGTAGGGGGCGACCAGGTAGCCGCCGGCGCTGAGGGCGAAGAACCAGGCCACCAGCAGGACGAGCAGGACGACGAGCAGCGCCACCCGGTCCTCGAGCAGGGAGCGGACCAGGGACCCGGGCGAGGGCCGCCCGGCCCGGGCCGGGGCCTGGGCGTCGGGGGTCTGGGTCTCGGTGGTCACAGCGACTGCCTCCTTCGCTGGCGGAGCAGGTCGACGCCGACCGCGACCAGGATGAACACGCCGATGAACAGGGCCGTGAGCTCGCTCGGCCAGCCCAGCAGCGTGACCGCCGCGCTGACGGTCCCGACCAGCAGGGCGCCGAGGACGGTGCCGAACACCGTCCCGCGGCCGCCGAGGATGCTGGTGCCGCCGATGACGACGGCGGCGATCACCTGGAGCTCGAAGCCGGTACCGACGGCCTGGCCGATGCGGCCGCCGCCGCCGATGAACACGACCGCGGCCAGCCCGACCATGACGCCGGTGATGACGTAGACCGACACCAGCCGGCGGGTCACCCGGACCCCCTGGAGCCTGGCCGCGTGGGCGTCGTTGCCGATCGCGTACAGGTGCCGGCCGGTCGGTGAGTACCGCATGTACGCCCACATGAGGGCGGCCAGGACGACGGCCAGCAGGAACGCGTTCGGCAGCCCGGCCGTGCGACCCTCGGCACCGCCGCCGAGGGCGGCCAGCGTGCCCGGGATGTTGTTGACCTCCTCGCCCCCGAAGATCTGGAAGGCGAGCCAGCGGTACAGGTTGAGGGTGGCGAAGGTGACGATGATCGGGTGGACCCGGCCGTAGGCCACCAGCACCCCGTTGATCAGGCCGAGAGCGGCTCCGACGGCGACGGCCACGGCCACGGCGGGGAGGAACGGCAGGCCGCTGTCACGGACCAGCTGGCCGACCACGACCATGGCCACGGCGACCGCGCTGCCCACCGACACGTCGATCCCGCCGGTCACGATGATCGCCGTCATCCCCACCCCGACGATCGCCACCGGGGCGACCGCGGCCATGAGGTCCTGGAGGGTGGAGGCGGTGAAGAAGGTGTCGACGGCGAACGAGAGCACCAGCCAGAGCACGGCCAGCACGCCGAGCAGGACCAGCTCCTGGCCCTCGATGGCCCGGGCGGTGACCCGCCGGGGGCGGGCGGTGGTGGCGACGGCGCTCATCTGGACTCCACCTCCTGGGAGACGGCGGCGCGGGCCGCGTCCAGCGTGGTGCCCTCACCGGACTCGTCGCCGGCGGCGGCGGCCAGCACGTCGGCCTGGGAGGCGCCGCGGCCGAAGGAGGCCACGATCGACCCTGCCCGGACGACCAGCACCCTGTCGGCCAGCTCCAGCACCTCCAGCAGGTCCGAGGAGACGACCAGGACGGCCGTGCCCTGGTCGGCCAGGGCGAGGATCTGCTTGTGGATCTCCTCCTTGGCGCCGACGTCGACGCCCTGGGTGGGCTCCTCGAGGACCAGCACCCCGGGGCGCTCGACCAGCTGCCGGGCCAGCACGACCTTCTGCTGGTTGCCGCCGGACAGGGCGTTGACGGGGGTGTGCGGGCCCGGCGCCTTGATGGCGATCCGCTTGATGAAGTCGGTCGCGACCTGCTGCTCGCGGCGGCGGTCGACCCAGAGCCGGAGCCGCCGGAGCAGGTGGAGATGGGCGACCGAGATGTTGAAGGCGATGCTCTTGATCCCGAACACGCCCTGGGCCTTGCGGTTGCCGGGGAGCAGGGCGATGCCGGTCCGGGCGGCGGCCTGGGGCGTCGGCAGGCTGACCGGCTGGCCGTTGATCGTGATGGTCCCGCTGTCGGCGGGGTCGATCCCGTAGAGCGCGCGGGCCAGCGGGCCCGTGCCCGAGCCGATCAGCCCGTAGACGGCCACGACCTCGCTGGGCCGCACGGCCAGGCTGACGTCCTGGAAGCGGCCGCGGCGGCCGAGGCCGCTGACCTCGAGGGCCGGCTCGACGTCGGCGGCCACCCGGTGGCCGGCCGGTGGGCCGGCGGGCACGTGCCCGACCATGAGCTCGACAATTCTTCTGATGGTGACCTCGCGCATCGGGTGGGCGGCGACCTTCTCGCCGTCGCGGAGCACGGTCACCCGGTCGGCGATCACCGACAGCTCGTCGAGGCGGTGGCTGATGTAGATGATCCCCACGCCGTGCTCGCGCAGCCCCTTGACCACCTGGAACAGGGTGTCGATCTCGCGGTCGGTGAGGATCGCGCTCGGCTCGTCGAGGATCAGGATCTTCGGGTCGTGGGAGAAGGCCTTGGCGATCGAGACCAGCTGCTGCTCGCCGACGGGGATGTCGGCGACCCGGACGTCGGCCAGGGTGCGGTCCAGGCCGAGCCGGTCCAGCAGCTCGTCCACCTTGGCCCGCTGGGTGGGCAGGTCGACCAGCGGGCCCCTGGTCAGCTCGCGGCCGATGAAGATGTTCTCGGCCACCGACAGCTCGCCGAACAGCTGCGGCTCCTGGTAGACGGTGGCGATGCCGGCGTCGAGGGCGGCCGAGGTGTTCCCGCTGAGGCGCTGCCCGGCCATCTCGACCGTGCCCTCGTCGGCGGTCTCGGCGCCGGAGATGATCTTGATCAGGGTGGACTTGCCCGCGCCGTTCTCGCCGACCAGCGCGTGCACCTCCCCGGAACGGACGTCGAAGTCGACACCGCGCAGCGCCTGGACGCCGCCGTAGCGCTTGCGGATGCCGGTCAGGCGCAGGAGCACCTCGGATTCGGTCACGGCTTCCCCACCTCGGGCGCTGCCGCCGCCCGTGACCACCGGGGGAGTTCCCCGATGGCCACGGGCGCCGGCGGGCTGCCTCAGTAGCTGAACTGGCTGACGATGTCCTTGGTGATCCGCAGCGGCGGCCCGAGCAGGACCATCTTGTCCTCCGGGAAGTACTCCACCGCGGTCAGCTTGTCGTTGACCTGGTTGGTGGCCTGGAGCTCCTTGTTGTCGTAGAGCTGCTTGGCCGACCAGGCGGTCAGGTAGCCGAGCTGCTCGACGTCCCAGAGGATGGCCGCGCTCGAGGAGCCGTCATCCAGGTAGGGCTTCATCGCCTGCGGGGTCCCCAGCCCGACGGTGAACACCTTGCCGATCTTGCCGGCCTCCTTGACCGCCTTGGCCACGCCGGGGGCCGAGGAGGTGCACTCGCCGACCAGGCCCTTGATGTTGGGGTTGGCGTTCATCAGGTCCTTGGCCATGGCGACCGCCTTGGCCTCGTCCTCACCGGCGTAGACGATGTCGACGATCTTGGCGTTGGGGTACTTCTCGGCGGTGTAGGCCTTCTGGACCTCGATCCAGGAGTTCAGGTTGGCCGCGGTCTGCCCGCAGGAGACGATCGCGTACTGGGCGTCGGATCCCGCCTCCTCGAGCAGCGCGTCGGTCAGGCCCTGCCCGATGCCCTCGGCGGTCGCCTGGTTGACGAACAGCTCCCGGACCGAGTTGGGGGCGTCGGTGTCGGAGGTCATGACCCGGATGCCCTTGGACTTGGCGTCGGCCAGGATGGGGGCCATCGAGTCGGGGTCGTTGGGGGCGACCACCAGCACGTCGACCTTCTGCTGGATGAGCGACTTGACGATGTCGGTCTGGGCGCCCGGGTCGGCCGTGGTCGGGCCCTTGTAGATCCACTCCAGCCCCAGGTCCTGGGCGGCCTGCTTCCCACCGGTGTTCATGGCCTCGAAGTAGGGCACGCCCTGGATCTTGGGAACGAAGGCCACACTGACGGTCTCGGCACTGCCGCCGCCGGCCGCCGAGCCTCCCTCTTCCTTCTTGCTGCAGCCGACCAACGCCAGCGCTGCACACACCATCAACACCAGGAACGGCCTGGCGACCAGCTTCGACCTCATAGGGCCCACCTTTCTGCCTCTGACTGCATCTGCTGACCGGCTGCCTGGTCGTGCACCTCCCTCTCCGCGTCAGACGCCGACCTCGACCTGGTCGGCCGCCACCAGCTCCCGGTAGCGGCCGTACCGCTGGGCCAGCCGGTCGGCACCGGACGGCTCGACCCGCCGGATCTCCGGCCCGGCGCCTTCCCGGACCACCTCGCGTGCCTGGGACAGGTCCTGCACGTCGCCCAGCGCGATCAGCTGGACGAGCAGGTTGCCGAGGGCCGTCGCCTCGACCGGCCCGGCGACGACCGGCAGGCCGGTGACGTCGGCGACCGCCTGGTTGAGCAGCTCGTTGCGGGAGCCTCCGCCGACGATGTGCACCGCCGTGGCCGGGCGGCCGGTGACCGCCGCCAGGTCGTCGACCGTCCGCCGGTAGCCGAGGGCCAGGCTGTCCAGCACGCAGCGGACCAGGGCGGCCTCGTCCTCCGGCACCGGCTGGCCGGTCCGGGCGCAGTAGGCCCGGATCCGGGCCGGCACGTCGCCGGGAGCGGCGAACTCGGGGTGGTCGCCGTTGACGACGCTGACCCCGGGCGGGGCGGAGCCGGCCAGCCGGACCAGCTCGTCGTAGCTGTAGTCGCGGCCCTCCCGGGCCCACTGGCGCCGGCTCTCCTGGAGGAGCCACAGGCCGGAGCTGTTGCGCAGCAGCCGGATGGTCCCGAACGCGCCGCCCTCGTTGGTCAGGTTGGCCGCCATGGCCGTCTCGTCGATCACCGGCTCCCTGGTCTCGACGCCGACCAGCGACCAGGTGCCGGAGGAGATGTAGGCGGCGTCGGGGCCGCTGAGGGGCGCCCCCACGACGGCGCTGGCCGTGTCGTGGCTCGGCGGGGCGATCACCTTGGCGGCCGCGAACCCGGGAAGCTCGGGCCGGACCGGCCCGAGGTCGGTGCCGGCGTCCACCACCTCGGGCAGCAGGTGGGTGGGGACGCCCAGCTCCTCCAGCAGGCCGACGGCCCAGCGGCCGGACGCCATGTCGTAGGCGCCGGTCGTGCTGGCCACCGTGTACTCGGCCACCGCCGCGCCGGACAGCCGGTGGTGGAACAGGTCGGGGATCAGCAGCAGCCGGTCGGCCCGCTCCAGCGACCCCTCCCGGGCCTCGGCCATCAGCTGGAAGATCGTGTTGATCTCGATCAGCTGGATGCCGCTGGCCAGGTAGAGCCGTTCCCGGCCCACCCGGCCGATCGCCTCCTCGAGCAGGCCCCTGGTGCGCGGGTCGCGATAGCTGACCGGGTCGCCGAGCGGCCGTCCGTCGCGGTCGAGCAGCCCGTAGTCCACCCCCCAGGCGTCGACCCCGACGGCGTCGACCCGGCCCGCGGCCGCGCCCGCGGCGGCCAGGCCCTGCTGGATCTGCGACCACAGGCCGCCCAGGTCCCAGCGGAGACGGCCGGCGTGCTGGCGGGGCGGGGTGGGGAAGCGGTGGACCTCCTCGAGGGCGACCCTGGAGCCGTCGAAGCGCCCGAGCACGACCCGGCCGCTCTCCGCGCCGAGGTCGACGGCGACCACGTTGCGGGCGGTCATCGCTCCGGCTCCACCGGGACCCGCTGGACCGGGACCCCGGCCTGCTTCCAGGCCAGGACCTCGTCGTCCGGCACGCCGTCGTCACAGATCAGGCCGGTGACGCCGGCGGTCTCGACGAACGGGTGCAGCGCGAACCGGCCGACCTTGCTGGAGTCGAACAGCCCGTAGACGGCGCTGCTGATCGACACCAGCCGCCGCTTGACCGCGGTCTCGTCAGGGGACAGGTCGAGCAGGCCGAGCTCCGGCGACAACGCCCGCAGCCCGAAGAAGCCGTAGGTCAGGCGGCCGCGGCCGGCCAGGGTGGCGCCCATGTCGCCGACCAGCGCCCAGGACGACCGCCGCAGCGTGCCCCCGGGCATGACCACGGTGGCGTCCGACTCGACCAGCGCCTCGGCCGCGGGCAGCCCGTTGGTGACCACGACCAGGCCGCGCCGGTCGCGCAGCTCCTTGATCAGGTAGTAGCAGGTGGTGCTGCCGTCGACCGCGATCGCGTCGCCGTCGCGGACCATGCGGGCGGCCTCGCGGGCGACGGCGAGCTTCTGGGCGGTGTGCATGTGCAGCCGGAGCTCGAACGACCCCTCGTCGGGCGAGGGCGCCGGGACGGCGCCGCCACGGACCCTGCGGAGCAGGCGTCGCCGCTCGAGCCGCTCCAGGTCCTTTCGGATCGTCACGACCGAAACCCCGAACCGCTCCGCGAGCTCGGGAACGCTTACGCGGCCGGCGTCCTCGAGCAGGCGCATGACCTCGTGATGGCGATCGCGTTCGCTACTACCCGGCATCGGGCGACCTCACAGGGGGTGGGTGCGCGGTTCACGCAACCGCAACGTAAATGGGGTTTTACGGGCACGTCAATGGAGGGGGGAGAAGAGGCCATCGGACGTGCTTTTCTCGAAAGCGCCGCGCTTTCGTTCAGGAATTTCCGGGAAGTTGGTCCTCGAGATGGAAGACCTCCTGGAGCAGGACCAGGCCCTCGTCCGGGCCGCCGCCCTCCAGGCCGACGAAGAACGGGGCCATCTCGGCCTGCCAGCGGGCGTTGACGTCGGTCCTGGCCATGGCGTCGAGCGAAGCCTGCAGGTCATCGGCCTCGACGTAGCCGACCAGGAGGCCGTCGCCGCGCAGGAACAGGCTGTAGTTCCGCCAGCCCGTCTCGGCCAGGGCCCGCAGCATCTCCGGCCAGACCTGCTGGTGGCGCCGCCGGTACTCGTCCAGGCGGTCGGGGCGGACGCGCAGCAGGAAACAGTGCCGTCGGCTCATGGCAGCGCACCTCCTGGGGTGGGCGGACGCAGAAA
>CALGFH010000276.1 GCA_937881255.1 uncultured Actinomycetes bacterium | reverse complement strand
GTCCTGCTGGCCCGGCTGGCCGGGCTGCTCCAGGCCTCCGCGCAGCAGGCCGTGACCCTGCTCGCCGCCCCGCTCCGGCAGGTGGCGACCATGACCGCCGCCCTCCGCGACCAGAAGGCCGAAGAGCCAGGCGCGACCCCCGCCCCGGCCGAGGCCCCCGCCGCCGACGCGACCGAGGCGCCCGCCGCCGACGCGCCGGCCGCCGAGGCCACCGAGGCCGCCCAGGGCGAGACCACTGACACCAGCGACACCAGCGAAGCCGCGGCCGAGACGGCCGGGGCCGAGAGCTAAGGAGACCCACTCATGGCGAAGCTGTCCACCGACGACCTCCTGGATGCCTTCAAGGAGATGACCCTCCTCGAGCTGTCGGAGTTCGTGAAGCAGTTCGAGGACACGTTCAACGTCTCCGCCGCCGCCCCCGTGGCCGTCGCGGCCGGGCCGGGCGCCGGCGGGGCCGGTGCCGCCGCGGTCGAGGAGGCCGAGGAGCAGACCGAGTTCGACGTGGTCCTGACCGGCGCCGGCGAGAAGAAGATCCAGGTCATCAAGGAGGTCCGCGCCCTCACCAGCCTCGGGCTGAAGGAGGCCAAGGACCTGGTCGACTCCGCGCCCAAGCCGGTGCTCGAGCGCGTCCCCAAGGACCAGGCCGACAAGGCCAAGGCCCAGCTCGAGGGCGCCGGCGCCAGCGTCGAGCTGAAGTAGTCGGGGCACGTCACCTAGCGCGTTTCTGTCGCCCACTCTCCGTAGTTGCTCCTTGACACCATCGGGAGTGGGCGGCAAACTCGGTCGGAGAAGACGAAATGAGGTGCCCACGCAGACCCTCAGTTCGACGTTGACGGCGGTGTAGGAACGCGCTACACTGCTCCTTCGCATGTCTTCGCGCGCCTTCGACCAGCCTACCCCGGGCTTTGGCGCGCCCAGCCGCCGCACCACCCGCTTCCACACCTGCTTCCCGCGAAAGGGGAGGGACGCTTGTTGAGCGACCCGCGTACCTCGGCCTCCCTACGACTCTCCTTCGGCAAGATCCCCGAGATCCTCCCCATCCCCGATCTCATCGCCATCCAGCGACAGTCCTTCGAGTGGCTGATCACCGACGGTCTCCGCGAGACCTTCGACGAGATCAGCCCCATCGAGGACTTCACCGGCCAGATGGCGCTCACCTTCGGGGAGCACCGGTTCGAGGAGCCCGAGCACTCTGTCGAGGAGTGCCGGGAGCGAGACAACACCTATTCTCGCAAGCTCCACGTCCAGGCCGAGTTCCAGAACCGCACCACCGGTGAGATCAAGTCCCAGTCGGTCTTCATGGGCGACTTCCCGGTCATGACCGACCAGGGCACCTTCATCATCAACGGCACCGAGCGCGTGGTCACCTCCCAGCTGGTCCGCTCGCCCGGCGTCATCTTCGAGCAGGAGCCCGACAAGACCCTCGACAAGCTGCTGACCTCCTGCCGGGTGATCCCGGCCAGGGGCGCCTGGCTCGAGTTCGACGTCGACAAGAAGGACACCGTCGGCGTCCGCCTCGACCGCAAGCGGCGCCTGCCCGTGACCGTGCTCCTGCGCGGCCTCGGCATGGGCGACGAGCAGATCCGCGAGCGGTTCGGCGAGTCCGAGACCATGATGGGCACGCTCGAGAAGGACCACACCAAGACCGAAGAGGACGCGCTGGTCGAGATCTACCGGCGCCTGCGCCCGGGCGAGCCGCCCAGCGCCGAGTCGGGCCGCCAGCTCCTGCACGGCCTCTTCTTCCAGCCCAAGCGCTACGACCTGGCCAAGGTCGGCCGCTACAAGATCAACAAGAAGCTGGGCCTGGAGAACGAGCAGCACAAGGCCCTGACCCTGACCACCGACGACGTCGTGGCCACCGTGGACTACCTGGTCCGGCTGCACGAGGGCGACCCCTCGACCAGCACCGACGACCAGGACCACTTCGGCAACCGGCGCCTTCGCTCGGTCGGCGAGCTGATCCAGAACCAGGTCCGCATCGGCCTGTCGCGGATGGAGCGGGTCGTGCGCGAGCGCATGACCACCCAGGACGCCGAGGCGATCACCCCCCAGACGCTGATCAACATCCGTCCGGTGGTGGCCGCGATCAAGGAGTTCTTCGGCACCTCGCAGCTCAGCCAGTTCATGGACCAGACCAACCCGCTGGCCGCCCTGACCCACCGGCGGCGCCTGTCGGCGCTCGGCCCGGGCGGGCTGTCGCGCGAGCGGGCCGGGTTCGAGGTCCGCGACGTCCACCCGTCGCACTACGGCCGCATGTGCCCGATCGAGACCCCTGAGGGCCCGAACATCGGCCTGATCGGCAACCTCTCGACCTACGCCCGGATCAACGAGTACGGGTTCGTGGAGACGCCCTACCGCAAGGTGGTCAACGGCCGGGTCACCGAGCAGGTCGACTACCTGACCGCCGACGACGAGGACCTGCACGTGATCGCGCAGGCCAACGCGGCCGTCGACACCAAGGGCAACTTCGCCACCGACCGCGTCCTGGTCCGCCAGGGCAGCCGCTCGGCCGGCATCTCCAGCCAGCGCTCGGTCAGCCGGGCCGACTTCGGCACCGGCCAGGGCGCCGGCGTCACCGGCGAGGTGGCCAACGTGCCCCCCGACGAGGTCGACTACATGGACGTCAGCCCCCGGCAGATGGTGTCGGTGGCCACCGCCCTGATCCCGTTCCTGGAGCACGACGACGCCAACCGGGCCCTGATGGGCGCGAACATGCAGCGCCAGGCCGTGCCCCTGCTCCGCTCCGAGGCGCCGCTGGTCGGCACCGGCATGGAGCGGCGGGTGGCGGTCGACGCCGGCGGCGTGGTCGTGGCCGACACCCCGGGCACGGTCGAGGACGTCACCGCCGACCAGGTCACCGTCCGCCACAGCGACGGCTCGGCCAAGGTCTACCGGATGCGCAAGTTCGAGCGCTCCAACCAGGGCACCTGCATCAACCAGAAGCCGATCGTGGTCGAGGGGGCCAAGATCGCCGCCGGCGACGTGCTGGCCGACGGGCCCTGCACCGACACCGGCGAGCTGGCGCTCGGCAAGAACCTCCTGGTCGCCTTCATGCCCTGGGAGGGCCACAACTACGAGGACGCCATCATCCTCTCCGAGCGGCTGGTCAAGGACGACGTCCTCACCTCGATCCACATCGAGGAGCACGAGGTCGACGCCCGCGACACCAAGCTCGGGGCCGAGGAGATCACCCGCGACATCCCCAACGTGTCCGAGGACGTGCTCAAGGACCTCGACGAGCGGGGCATCATCCGCATCGGGGCCGAGGTCGACCCCGGCGACGTCCTGGTCGGCAAGGTCACGCCCAAGGGCGAGACCGAGCTGACCCCCGAGGAGCGCCTGCTGCGCGCCATCTTCGGGGAGAAGGCCCGTGAGGTCCGCGACACCTCGCTGAAGGTGCCCCACGGCGAGACCGGCAAGGTCATCGGCGTGCGGGTGTTCTCCCGCGACGCCGGCGACGACCTCAACCCCGGCGTCAACCAGCTGGTCCGGGTCTACGTGGCCCAGAAGCGGAAGATCTCCGACGGCGACAAGCTGGCCGGCCGCCACGGCAACAAGGGCGTCATCTCCAAGATCCTCCCCGAGGAGGACATGCCCTTCCTGGTCGACGGCACCCCGATCGACGTCATCCTCAACCCGCTCGGCGTGCCGAGCCGGATGAACATCGGCCAGGTGCTGGAGACCCACCTCGGCTGGGTTGCGGCCCACGGCTGGTCGTTCGACACCCTGCCCGGCTGGGCCAAGGAGACCGGCTGGTCCAAGGAGCAGGGCCGCCAGGACGAGACGCTGCCCCTCGGCACCCCGGTGTTCGACGGCGCCAACGAGGAGGCCATCGAGGACCTGCTCACGGCCACCCTCGGCACCTACGAGGACCCGGTCGACGGCAAGACCCACAAGCTGGTCGACGCCGAGGGCAAGGCGGTGCTGTTCGACGGCCGCACCGGCGAGCCGTACCCGACCCCGGTCACCGTCGGCTACATCTACATCATGAAGCTGCTGCACCTGGTGGACGACAAGATCCACGCCCGCTCGACCGGCCCCTACTCGATGATCACCCAGCAGCCGCTGGGCGGGAAGGCGCAGTTCGGCGGCCAGCGGTTCGGCGAGATGGAGGTCTGGGCCCTCGAGGCCTACGGCGCCGCCTACGCCCTGCAGGAGCTGCTCACCATCAAGTCCGACGACGTCCTGGGCCGGGTCAAGGTCTACGAGGCGATCGTCAAGGGCGAGAACATCCCCGAGCCCGGCATCCCCGAGTCCTTCAAGGTGCTGATCAAGGAGATGCAGTCGCTCTGCCTGAACGTCGAGGTGCTCTCGGCCGAAGGCCAGGAGATCGAGATGCGGGAGACCGACGAGGACGTGTTCAGAGCCGCCGAGGAGCTGGGTATCGACCTGTCCCGGCGCGAGCCTTCGTCGGTCGAGGAGGTCTAAGTGCTCGACGTCAACTACTTCGACGAGCTGCGGATCGGCCTGGCCACGGCCGAGCAGATCCGCATGTGGTCCAACGGCGAGGTCCGCAAGCCGGAGACGATCAACTACCGCACCCTCAAGCCCGAGAAGGACGGCCTCTTCTGCGAGAAGATCTTCGGGCCGACGCGGGACTGGGAGTGCTACTGCGGCAAGTACAAGCGCGTCCGCTTCAAGGGCATCATCTGTGAGCGCTGTGGCGTCGAGGTCACCCGGGCCAAGGTGCGGCGCGAGCGCATGGGCCACATCGAGCTGGCCGCGCCCGTCACCCACATCTGGTACGTCAAGGGCGTGCCGAGCCGGCTCGGCTACCTGCTCGACATGGCCCCCAAGGACCTCGAGAAGATCATCTACTTCGCCGCCAACGTGGTGACCTGGGTCGACGACGACCGCCGCCACGACGACCTGCCCCGGGTCGAGACCGAGCTCGGGCACGAGCGCGAGCAGGTCGAGGTCGACAAGCAGAAGCGCGAAGAGGAGATCAAGGCCCAGCTGGAGGCCAACCTGGCCGAGCTGGAGGCCCAGGGAGCCAAGTCCGACCAGCGCCGCAAGGCCCGGAACGAGGCCGAGCGGGCGTTCAAGGACGTGCGCGAGAAGGCCGCGACCCGGCTCGAGATGCTCGAGCGCATCCTCGACGTGTTCAAGAACATGTCGCCCAAGCAGCTGCTGGCCGACGACCAGCACTACCGCGAGCTGCGCGACCGCTTCGGCGAGTACTTCTCGGCCGGCATGGGCGCCGACGCCATCAAGGACCTCCTGCTGCGCGAGGGGGTCGAGGAGGAGCAGGCCCGCCTGCGCGAGGTCATCGCCACCTCCAAGGGCCAGAAGCAGCAGCGGGCCATCAAGCGGCTGCGGGTCGTCTCGGCCTTCATCGGCCGGCGCAACTCGCCGCTGGGCATGGTGCTCGACTGCGTCCCGGTGATCCCGCCCGACCTGCGCCCGATGGTGCAGCTGGACGGCGGCCGGTTCGCCACCAGCGACCTGAACGACCTGTACCGGCGGGTCATCAACCGCAACAACCGCCTCAAGCGGCTGCTGGACCTGGGCGCGCCCGAGATCATCGTCAACAACGAGAAGCGCATGCTCCAGGAGGCCGTCGACGCGCTGTTCGACAACGGCCGCCGCGGCCGCCCGGTCACCGGCCCGGGCAACCGGCCCCTCAAGAGCCTGTCCGACATGCTCAAGGGCAAGCAGGGCCGCTTCCGCCAGAACCTGCTCGGCAAGCGGGTCGACTACTCGGGCCGCTCGGTCATCGTGGTCGGTCCCGAGCTGAAGCTGCACCAGTGCGGGCTGCCCAAGCAGATGGCCCTGGAGCTGTTCAAGCCGTTCGTGATGAAGCGGCTGGTCGACCTGTCCTACGCGCAGAACATCAAGTCGGCCAAGCGCATGGTCGAGCGTTCCCGGCCCCAGGTCTGGGACGTGCTCGAGGAGGTCATCCGCGAGCACCCGGTGCTGCTCAACCGGGCCCCGACCCTGCACCGCCTCGGCATCCAGGCCTTCGAGCCGGTCCTGGTCGAGGGCAAGGCCATCCAGATCCACCCGCTGGTCTGCAAGGCGTTCAACGCCGACTTCGACGGCGACCAGATGGCCGTGCACGTGCCCCTGTCGTCCGAGGCCCAGGCCGAGGCGCGGGTGCTGATGCTGTCGGTCAACAACATCCTGTCGCCGGCCAACGGCCGCCCGATCGCCATCCCGACCCACGAGATGGTCCTGGGCATCTACTTCCTGACCTACAAGGAAGAAGCCAAGGCGGAGACGGCCAAGGCCAAGAAGGCCAAGGCCAACGGGGACGGGCCCCACCTGCCGATCTTCGGCTCGGTGGCCGAGGCCGTCATGGCCCACGACTTCAAGTCGATCGGCCTCCAGGACTCGATCATCGTCCGCCTGCCCGAGGCCAAGGCGGCGGTGGCCGAGGACGGGGCGACCAAGGTCGAGACCACGGTCGGGCGCCTGCTGTTCAACGAGGCCCTGCCCGAGGACTTCCCCTACATCAACGAGACCCTGCAGAGCCGGGAGCTGACCAACCTGGTGTCGCGGGTCGCCGACCGCTACGACCAGACCGAGACCGCCGAGGTGCTGAACAAGCTCAAGACCCTCGGCTTCCACTGGGCGTCGCGGGCCGGGGTCACCGTGTCCATCCAGGACGTGCTCAAGCCGCCGCGCAAGCAGCAGATCCTCGACGAGTTCGAGAAGCGCGCCGAGAAGGTGGAGTCCCAGTTCCGCCGGGGCATCATCACCGACGACGAGCGCCGCCAGGAGCTCATCGAGATCTGGACCGAGGCCACCGAGCGGGTCCGCGAGGACATGGAGGACCGGTTCCGCCAGGAGCCGTTCAACCCCATCTACATGATGGCCACCTCGGGCGCCCGCGGGAACATGACCCAGGTGCGCCAGATCGCCGGCATGCGCGGGCTGGTCGCCAACCCCAAGGGCGACATCATCCCGCGGCCCATCAAGGCCAACTTCCGCGAGGGCCTGTCGGTGCTCGAGTACTTCATCTCGACCCACGGCGCCCGCAAGGGGCTGGCCGACACCGCCCTGCGCACGGCCGACTCCGGCTACCTGACCAGGCGGCTGGTGGACGTGACCCAGGACGTGATCGTCCGCGAGAACGACTGCGGCACCGAGCGCGGCATCCCGGTGACCATGGCCGTCCAGCGGCCGATCCCGGGTGGCAAGAAGGGCGAGTTCGAGTGGGTCCGGCCACGCGCCGTCGAGAGCCAGGCCCTGTCCCGGATCCTGGCCGAGACCGTCATGGACCCGGCCGGCAAGGGCAAGCAGGTCCTGGTCGAGGCCGGCACCGAGATCGGCGAAGAGGTGATCGACCTCCTGGTCGAGCACGGCGTCGACGAGGTGCTGTGCCGCTCGGTGCTGACCTGCGACTCCAAGGTCGGGGTCTGCCAGATGTGCTACGGCCGCAGCCTGGCCAACAACCGGCTGGTCGACATCGGCGAGGCGGTCGGCATCATCGCCGCCCAGTCGATCGGCGAGCCCGGCACCCAGCTGACCATGCGGACCTTCCACACCGGCGGCATCGCCGGTGAGGACATCACCCACGGCCTGCCCCGGGTGCAGGAGCTGTTCGAGGCCCGCACCCCCAAGGGCATGACCCCCATCGCCGAGTTCTCCGGCCGGGTCGGGATCGAGCATGTCGAGAAGGGCATGCAGGTCACCGTCACCTCGGACGAGGGCGAGGAGTGGGTGGCCATCGTCCCGCGGCGGGCCCGGCTCCGGGTCGAGGACGGCCAGGAGGTCGAGGTCGGCCAGCCGATCATCGACGGCATCCCCAACCCCAAGGAGATGCTGCGGGTGCTCGGGATCCGGGCCACCCAGCGGCACCTGGTCGAGCAGGTCCAGCAGGTCTACACCTCCCAGGGTGTGACCATCCACGACAAGCACATCGAGCTGATCGTCCGCCAGATGCTCAAGCGGGTGACCGTGCTCGAGGGTGGCGACACCGAGCTGCTCCCCGGCGAGCTGATCGAGCGGGCGACGTTCGAGCGGGCCAACCGGGAGGCCCTGGAGGCGGGCAACACGCCGGCCAACGGCCGTCCCGAGCTGCTCGGCATCACCAAGGCGTCGCTGGCCACCGAGTCGTGGCTGTCGGCGGCCTCCTTCCAGGAGACCACCAGGGTGCTGACCGAGGCGGCCATCGAGGGCAAGAGCGACTCGCTGATCGGCCTCAAGGAGAACGTCATCATCGGCAAGCTGATCCCGGCCGGTACCGGCATGGTGCGCTACCGCAGCGTCACCCCGGTCCTGACCGAGATCCCCGCGGCCGCCTACGGGGTCGACGCCTTCGGCGACGCCTACGAGACCTACAGCGACGACGTCTACTACGCGGAAGACGGCACCGCCTACCAGGTCCCGGTCGGCACCGACGTCGGCACCGACACCGAGGGCAACGGCGAGCTGGTCGACGTGGACGCCGGTACCTACACCACCGACGACTACCAGACGTTCGAGGACCAGCAGCAGCCCCAGCAGTAACCCGCACCACCGATCCGAACGGCCCGGGCCTGTTGAAGACCCGGGCCGTTCGGCGTTCGGGGGGGCCTAGTGAGCGGGGGGCGAGTCCCGTGCCGTCGGGTGGCACGGTGGGTCGGGCCCCTCTTCCGTACCTGGCTTGGTGGCCCGGTTGGTCGGGGTCGTTCGAGCGCCGTTGCGTCGGGTGGCACGGTGGGTCGGGGTCGGGGTCGTTCGGGCCCCATGCGGTTGCCTGGCACGGTGGCTCGGGCTTCGTGCCGTTGCTGGCCCGGTGGGTCGGGCGGTTCGGGCCCCAGTTCCGGACCTGGCACAGTGGCTCGGTTGGACGGGCCCCACTCACT
>CALGFH010000275.1 GCA_937881255.1 uncultured Actinomycetes bacterium | reverse complement strand
GAGCGGGCCCTGCGGCAGTTCTCGGTCGAGGAGATCACCGAGGCGTTCGCGGCCACCCGCGGGCTGACCATGCCCTCCCAGCTCCGCCACATGCTGCGGGCCCAGGGCCGCGACGTGCACGCCGAGTTCCTGGACCTGCTGCCCCAGCGGCCGGCGCCCATCTCCAACCAGCGCTTCAGCCTGCGGCGGTTCGGGCTCGCCCTGATGGTCCTGCTGGTGGTGGCGGTCGTCGTGCCCGCGTTCGTCAGCTGGGCGATGGAGACCGACCGGGCCAGCGCCTCGCTGTACACCAGCGACGTCGCCTGCGACGACCAGGAGGCGATGTGGCTGATGGCCCAGGCGGTGCCGTCGTCGCCGGTGGTGCCCTGCCTCGAGCTCGACCCGGGCGGCTGGTCCCTCAACGACGTCAAGGCCGGCTCGGGCTTCGCCAGCATCGTCTTCGACATCGTCGATCCCCACCAGGAGGCGGCCGTGGCCGTCGAGCTGACCCCCTCCTGCGACCTGGCCGGGGCCACCGAGGTCAGCTCCGAGCAGCCAGGGGCCAGGCGCTTCCTGCGGATCGACCGCGGCGAGTCACCGGCGGCGGTCACCCGCTTCTACACCTTCCCGGGAGGCTGCATCAGCGAGCGGTTCGTCTCCGCCGGCAGCCCGGAGCGCCTGGCCAGCGAGGCCTCGTCCGCCTTCGGCTTCGTCACCCGCGACCAGCTGGCCCGCGACCTGAGCCGGCGCTCCGCCGGCCGGCTGCAACTGGACCCGTCCTGAGGAGGCGCCCATGGGCACGTACGAGGACACCGTCCGCATCCTGGAGGTGGAGCTGGGCCAGGTCGAGCAGGGGTTCCGCGGCCTCGGCGAGGCCGAGTGGGCCACCCCGACCAAGCTCCGCCCGCTCGACGAGAGCCAGCCCCCCTGGACGCTGTTCGAGCTGGCCGGGCACTTCGACATCTCGATCGGCCTGACCGTGATGCTGATGGCCGAGCCCCAGGCCGGCCAGGTCGGCCGCGACCGGGTGAGCTTCTTCATCTTCCCCCGCTCGGAGGTCGCGCCGGTCGTCTACGACTACGCCTACACCATGGTCGAGGGCAAGACCCCGGCCCAGATGCCCGACGTCCTGGCCGCCACCTTCGCCAAGACGGTCGAGGGGGCACGGTCCCTGGCCCCGGAGACGGTGGGTCCCGGGTACTACGCGCTCATGCGGCTGGACGAGTTCGTGGCCAGCCGGGTGGTGGAGGCGGTGGTGCACGGCCTCGACCTCACCGACGCGCTCGGGCGCGAGCCCATGGCCACCCCCGAGGGGGTCGCCGTCACCGCCGCCATCCTCGACGACCTGCTGGCCCGCAAGACGGTGGCCGGGCGGCCGCCCGACCTGGCCGACGACATGGCCTGGGTGCGGGCGGCCTCCGGCCGGGGGCCGGTGCACCCCGACCCGCGGCTGCCCCTGATCGGCTGATGGACTTCACCGAGGAGACGGCGACCGCGGCGGTGGAGGCGAGCTTCGCCGGCACGGCCGACCCGCGGCTCCGGGAGATCCTCGGCAGCCTGGTCAGGCACCTGCACGGGTTCGTCCGCGAGGTGGAGCCGACCTTCGGGGAGTGGGAGGCCGCGGTCGGCTTCCTGACCGCCACCGGGCAGCGCTGCGACGACCAGCGCCAGGAGTTCATCCTGCTGTCGGACGTGCTCGGGGTGACCATGCTGGTCGACGCCATCAACCACCGCAAGGCGTCGGAGGCCACCGAGTCGACCGTGCTCGGGCCCTTCCACATGGTCGAGTCGCCACCACGCGAGCTGGGCGACACCATCGACCTGGTCGGCACCGGCCAGCCGTGCGTGGTCACCGGCCAGGTCCGCTCGCTCGACGGCCACCCGCTGGGTGGCGCCCTGGTCGACGTCTGGCAGGCCGACGACCACGGCTTCTACGACGTCCAGCAGCCGGGCGGCCAGCCCCCGGGCAACGGCCGCGGCCTGTTCACCTGCGACGACCAGGGGCGCTTCTGGTTCCGGACGGTGACCCCGAGCCCCTACCCGATCCCCACCGACGGCCCGGTCGGCGGCCTGCTCACCGCCACCGGCCGCCACCCCTACCGCCCGGCCCACATCCACCTGATCGTCGCCGCCGGCGGCCACCTCCCGGTCACCACCCACATCTTCGTCGCCGGCAGCCCCTACCTGGGCTCCGACGCCGTGTTCGCGGTCAAGCAGAGCCTGGTCAGGGACTTCACCGAGATCGACGACCCGGGCCAGGCGGCCGCCTACGGCGTCGAGGCCCCGTTCCGCCACGCCAGCTTCGACGTGGTCCTGCAACCCGCCGGGTAACCGCCGACCCACCGGCTCCCATATCCTGTTGCCGTGCGGCCGGGCCGTGGGTCGCCGGCTCGAGGGGGAGGCTGATCGCCGTGGCCTCGGATGCGGAGGCGTTGGCCAGCTTCCTGCCGGACCGGCTGGTGCGGAGGCTGCTGGAGGAGCCGGAGGCGGCCGGGAAGGCCCATGCCGACCGGCTGGTCGGGGCGTTGCTGCTGGCCGACCTCTCCGGGTTCATGGCCATCACCGAGCGGCTGGCCGCCGGCGGGCCGGGCGGGGCCGAGGAGCTGCGGGGGCTGCTCGACGGGGCCTTCTCGCCGCTGCTGGAGCTGATCGCCGGGACCGGCGGGGACGTGCTCAAGTTCGCAGGGGACGCGCTGCTGGCCTGCTGGCCCGCGCCGGCCGGGGACCTCGACGGGCGGGGGCTGGCCGCGGCCACGGCGGCGGCCGCCGGCTGCGCCGAGGCCATGCAGGCGGCCCTTGGGCGCTTCGCCGCCGCCGAGCGGCTGCCGCTGGCCCTGCGGATCGGGATCGGGGCCGGCGAGGTGGTGGTGCTGGACGTCGGGGGCGAGCGGGAGCGCCGGGAGCTGCTGGTCGCCGGGGCGGCGGTGCCGCAGACGACCGGGGCCGCCGAGCGGGCCCGGCCCGGCCAGGTGCTGCTGGCCCGGCCGGCCCAGGACCTGGTCGAGCGCGCCCCCGGGACCCCGAGGGGACCGGTCGGCGCCCCGCCGCCCGCGGACGGGCCCGGGGTGGCGGCGCTGGTCGCGCCCTACCTGCCCAGGGCGATGCTGGCCTCGATGGTCGCCGGGCACGAGGAGTGGCTGGCCGAGCTGCGCCAGATCACGGTGGTCTTCGCCAACCTGCCCGACCTGGACCACCGGGCCGGGCTGGACGAGGCCGACGAGGTCATGCGGGCCCTCCAGAGCGCGCTGTACCGCTACGAGGGCAGCATCAACAAGCTGAGCGTCGACGAGAAGGGCACCAGCCTGGTGGCGGCGCTCGGGCTGCCGCCCCTGACCCACGAGGACGACCCGGCCCGGGGCGTCCAGGCCGCCCTGGCCATGCGGGAGGCGCTGGCCGGCCTGGGCCGCCGGGTCGCCATCGGGGTCACCACCGGCCGGGCCTTCTGCGGGACGGTCGGCAGCCGCTGGCGGCGCGAGTACACCATGCTGGGCGCGGTGGTGAACCTGGCCGCCCGGCTGATGCAGGAGGCCGGCGACGGCGTGCTCTGCGACGCCGCCACCGCCGAGGCGGCCCGGTCGGCCCTGGCCTTCGAGGCCCTTGGGCCGGTCCGGGTCAAGGGCCGGGCCGACCCGGTGCCGGTGTACCGCCCGGGGCGCGCCGACCGGTCCGCCGGCCGGGGGCCGGAGCCGGTGGTCCGGGGGCCCCTGGTCGGGCGGGAGGAGGAGCGGGGGCGGCTGGACGGGGCCCTGCGCCGGATCACCGCCGACGGCGACGACCGGGCCGGGGTGGCGCAGGTCCTGGTCCTGGAGGGCGACGCCGGGGCGGGCAAGTCGCGCCTGGTGGCCGAGCTGGTCGACCAGGCGGTGGCCGCCGGGGTGCCGGTGCTGGCCGGGGCCGGGGACGCGGTCGAGCGCAACACCCCGTGGCACGCCTGGCGGGAGCTGTTCGGCCGGCTCCCGGTGTTCGACGGGGCCGACCGGACGGCCCGCCGGCGCCTGGTGCTGGACCTGCTCGGGCCCGGCCCGGAGCTCCGGGACCTGGCCCCGCTGCTCAACCCGGTGCTGGCCCTGGAGCTGCCCGAGACCGCGGCCAGCGCCGAGCTGAGCGGGCAGGGACGGGCCGGCCGGACCAGGGACCTGCTGGTCCGGCTGCTGCGGGCGGTGGTCGGGGACAAGCCGACGGTGCTGGTGATCGAGGACGCCCACTGGCTCGACTCGGCCTCGACCGGGCTGGTCCTGGCCCTCAGCCGGGAGCGGCTGCCGCTGCTGCTGGTGGTGGCCACCCGCTCCCGGGGCGAGGGCGGGACGGTCGAGGACGAGCTGGCCTGGGCCGCCTACCGGCGACTGCGGCGGGCCCCGAACCTCGAGCGGCTGGTCCTGGACCGGCTGCCGGTGGCGGCGGTCGAGGCCCTGGTCGGCCAGCGGCTCGGCACCACCGCCGTCCCCGAGGTCCTCACCCGGCTGGTCGAGGAGAAGGCCGGGGGCAACCCGTTGTTCACCGAGGAGCTGGCCCTCGCCCTGCGCGACGCCGGCCTGGTCCGGGTGGTCGACGGCCGGGTCGAGCTGTTCTCCGACGTCCCCGACGTCCTGGCCCGGCGCCTGCCCCTGACCGTCCACGGCGCCATCACCAGCCGGATCGACCGGCTCAGCCCGACCCAGCAGCTCACCGTCAAGGTGGCCAGCGTGATCGGCCGGGTGTTCGCCGTCGGCATCCTGCGCGACATCCACCCCCTCCGCCAGGCGGTCGCCGTGACCCTGGCGACCGACCTGACCGAGATCGAGCGGGCCGACCTGACCGTGCTCGACACCCCCGAGCCCCACCTCAGCTACCTGTTCAAGCACGTGATCGTCCAGGAGGCCGCCTACAACCTGATGCTGCTGTCCCAGCGGCGGCAGCTGCACCGCTCGGCGGCCGAGTGGTACGAGCGGGCCGGCGGTGGCGACCTGGCCCTGCTGGCCCACCACTGGCGGCTGGCCGAGGTGCCGGCCAAGGCCGTCCACTACCTGGAGCGGGCCGGCACCGAGGCCCTCCGGGAGGGGGCCTACGCCGAGGCCGTCCGGTTCTTCACCGCCCTGCTGGACGTCGACGACAGCGACCCGTCCGGCGTCGCCGGCGGCCGCCAGGGCGGGCCCGGCGCCGCGGCCATCCGCCGGGCCCGCTGGGAGCACCAGCTCGGCGACGCCTACCTGGGCCTCGGCCAGCTCGCGCCCGAGCAGGAGCACCTGCACGCCGCCCTGGCCCTGCTGGGGCGCCGGACCCCGGCCAGCGGCCGCCGGCTCCCGGGCAAGCTGGCCTGGCAGGCCGGCCAGCAGCTGCGCAACCGGGTCTGGCCGCGGCCGCTGGTCGCCCGCTCGGGCGAGACCCGGGCCGCCCTCGAGGAGGCGGCCGAGGTCTACGAGCGCCTGTTCCTGGTCGACTACCACGCCAGCCAGCGGGCCCAGGCGGTGCACCAGGCGGTCAAGGGCCTGAACCTGGCCGAGGCGGCCGGGTCGCGCCCGGCCGAGGCCCGGCTGGCCGCCGCCTGCGCGGTCGGGGCCGGGCTGCTGGGCCGCCACCGGGTGGCCGAGGGCTACCTGGGCCACGCGTTCGCCGCCCTCGAGGGGGCCGGCGACCCGTCGGCCAGGGCGTCGGTGCTCCAGTCGGCCGCGCTCTACAAGCTCGGGGTCGGGCGCTGGGCCGAGGTGAGCGAGCACCTGGACGACGCGGCCGCGATCCTGCGCCGGCTCGGCGACCCGCGCCGACTGGCCGAGATCACCGGCCTCGGCGTCTGGGAGCGGTACTTCCAGGGCGACCTGCCCGCCCTGCGGCCGATGCTGGCCGAGCTGGACCGGCTGGGCCGCCAGAGCGGCGACGCCCAGGTCCGGGCCTGGGCGGTGGTCGGCCACGCCGTGGCCGGGCTGCGCACCGGCGACCTCGAGGAGGCCACCTCGGCCCTGCGCCGGCGGCCGGCCCCGGCGCCCGCGGCCCTGCTGGCCCTCCAGCTGGGGGACCGGGCCGGGGCGGTCGAGCTCCTGCGGCGGGCCCTCGAGCAGGCCGCCCGGCCGCTGGTCAAGTGCTACTGGTTCGACCTGTACGCGATGAGCGCCGAGGTCGCCCTTGCCCTGTGGCTGGACCGCCGGGCCCGGGGCGAGGGCGACGCCGGCCCCTGGCGGGCCATGGCCGTCGAGGGCGTCGGCCACCTCGGCCGCTACGCCCGGGTGTTCCCGATCGGCCGGCCGCGGGCCCTGCTCCACCGGGGCCTGATCGCCTGGACCGGCGGCCGGGCGGCGCGGGCCCGGCGGGACTGGCGGGCCGCCCTGGCTGCCGCCGAGGGGCTGGAGATGCGCTACGAGCAGGCCCTGGCCCTCGACATGCTGGGCCGGCACGGGGAGCCGGGGCAGCGCCCGGCCGCCCGCGAGCGGGCCATGGCCCTGTTCGAGCGGCTGGGGGTCCGCGACCTGACCTCGCCCGAGGCGTTGGCGGCCAAGCTCGACGGCACGCCGTGAACCGGCTGCGGGCGAACGTCCGCGCCCTGCGGGCGAGGTACCGGGGGCGGGGCGACCCGCCGGGCTGGCGGACGGTCAAGACCACCCTGGCCGCGGTGCTGGCCTACCTGCTGGCCGTGTGGCTGCTCGGCGACGCGGTCCCGCCGCTGCTGGCTCCCCTGACGGCGCTGCTGGTGGCCCAGCTGACCATCTTCGAGACGGTCAAGAGCGGGATCGAGCGGGTCGGCAGCGTGGTCGCGGGCGTGCTGGTGGCGGTGGCGCTGTCCAACTTCGTCGGGCTGACCTGGTGGAGCCTTGGCATCGCCATCTTCGCCGCGCTGGTCATCGGCACGGTCCTCCACCTGGGCGACCACACCCTGGAGGTCCCGATCAGCGCCATGCTGGTGCTGGCCGTGGCCGGCCAGACCGGGACCGCCGCCCTGTCCCGGGTGGTGGAGACGCTGATCGGCGCCGCCACCGGGGTGGTGGTCAGCTTCATGCTCCGGCCGCCCGTGTACGTCCAGCCGGCCGGCGACGCCATCGGCGCCCTCTCCTCCGAGATGGACGAGCTGCTGTCGTCGATGGGGGAGGAGCTGACCGAGGGCTGGTCGGGCGAGCAGGCCCGCGCCTGGGAGGACCGGGCCCGCGACCTGGACCGGCCGCTGCGCGCGGCCCGGGTCGCCCTGGCCCGCGGGGAGGAGAGCCTGCGGCTCAACCCGCGCCAGCGCCGGGTCCGCGAGGGCGCCTCCAGCCTGCGGGCCGCCCTGGCCGCCCTCGAGCACGGGGCCGTCCAGGTCCGGGGGATCACCCTCGACCTGGCCGACCTGGCCGAGGCGGTGGAGGCGACCGACCAGGCCGAGCCGGAGCTGCTGGTCGCCCTGGGGCGGCTGCTGGTCGAGCTGGGCGCCGGCGTGGCCGCCTTCGGCCAGCTGGTCGC
Organism: uncultured Actinomycetes bacterium; assembly: GCA_937881255.1. GTDB lineage: Bacteria > Actinomycetota > CALGFH01 > CALGFH01 > CALGFH01 > CALGFH01. Next base: position 1,394 of record CALGFH010000275.1, on the reverse strand, counting down.
CCCCGAGGTCGCCGGCCCGCCGCGCGAGGCCGTGCCCCTCCACATCGCGCTGGAGATCGCCCGCACCCACCGCGACGTGCTGGCCGAGCTGATGCTGGTCGACGCCCGCACCGACCTGGAGCTGTGGCACATCCAGGGCAGCCTGCTGGCCAACGTCGACCGGCTGCTGCGCGAGATCGACCTGGAGCGTGGGCCGGACGCCCGGCGCGTGCGCCGCCGCTGAGCGGCGACAATAGGGGCGCGCCGCCACCTGGGGCGGCGCGGGAAGGAGCGGCCGGATGGACGTCCACCTGATCACCGAGGCCGGGGTCGAGGGGCGCCCCCCCGAGGACCTGCCCGCGCTCCTGGAGCGGCGCGAAGGGCTGGTCTGGGCCGACATCCCGCGGGTCGACCGGGAGGCCGCCCAGGTGCTGGCCGAGGTGTTCGGGTTCCATCCGCTGGCCATCCAGGACTGCGAGAACCGCAACCACGTGCCCAAGGTGCACGTCTACCCCGACCACGTGTTCACCGCCCTGCACTCGCCCGAGCTGGGCAAGGGCGGCCACGTCCACCACCTGGAGCTCGACCAGTTCGTCGGGCCCGGCTACCTGGTCACGGTGCACGGGCCGCTCGACCCGGAGGTCATCCCGGAGCTCGCCTTCCGGGAGACGAGCGCGGTCCTCAGGCGGGTCAAGGCGGGGCGCTTCCGCCCGGCCTCGTCGTTCGAGCTGTCGCACGCCGTCATCTCGGCCATGACCCGCCACCAGGAGGAGTTCGTGGGCATCCTCGCCCTCGAGGTCGGGCTGCTGGAGCAGCGGGTCATGGGCGAGGAGCACGAGGACCCGGAGCAGTTCCTGGAGGAGCTGTTCCGGGCCCGGCACGGGCTGATCGCGGTCAAGACCATGGCCGCCCTCAGCCGCGAGATCTACGGGCGGATGACCACCCTGACCCGCTTCGTGCCCGCCGACGCCGAGCCGGTGGTGGCCGACGTCGCCGACCAGTTCGACCGGATCAAGGGCATGGCCGAGGGGGAGACGGAGTTCCTCCAGGCGGTGATCGAGTTCCACCAGTCGCGGACCAACACCAAGATGACCATCGCCGCCGAGCGCCTGGCCGTGATCGCCGCCGTCACCCTGCCGGTCACGGCCATCTCTTCGGTCTACGGGATGAACATCATCGCCAACGACGCCACCGACTTCTGGCACCTGGCCGGCGTGCTGCTGGTGATGGCGACCATCTCGGGAACCCTGCTGCGATGGGCCAAGCACCAGGGCTGGTGGTGAGCGTCATCTGGCGGTCAGGTCGTAGACGGTGGCCCCGCCGACGCTGGTGGCGGTGAAGTTCTCCGCCACCCAGGCGCTGATCTGCTGGGCGGCGTCGCTGCCGCCCATCGACCGGCCGCCCATGCGGCCGCC
>CALGFH010000274.1 GCA_937881255.1 uncultured Actinomycetes bacterium | reverse complement strand
GTCGGGGTCGGGGTCGGAGTCGGAGCCTGGCTGGGCTCGCCGCCGTTGCGGTGGGCCGGGACGCCGTCGGAGCGGACGCCCGGGGCCGGGGCCGGCGCGGCCGCCGGGCGGTCGCGGTCGTCGGCGAACGCGGTCGCCGCGCCCACGAAGTCGCGGAACAGCGGGTGCGGCCGGGTCGGGCGGGAGCGGAACTCGGGGTGGAACTGGCCGGCCACGAACCACGGGTGGTCGGGCAGCTCGATCATCTCGACCAGGCGGCCGTCGGGCGAGGTCCCGGAGAAGACCAGCCCGGCCTCCTCCAGCCGGCGCCGGAACCGGTTGTTGACCTCGTAGCGGTGGCGGTGCCGCTCGAACACCAGCCCGTCCCCGTAGGCCTGCTCGGCCCGCGACCCCTTGAGCAGGCGGCACGGGTCGAGGCCGAGGCGCATGGTGCCGCCCTTGTCGGCGATCCGGCGCTGGTCGGGCAGCAGGTCGATCACCGGGTAGGCGGTGTCGGCCTCGAACTCGCTCGAGTTGGCGCCCTCCAGGCCGGCCAGGTTGCGGGCGATCTCGATCACCGCGGTCTGCAGCCCGAGGCAGATGCCCAGGTAGGGCACGCGGCCCTCGCGGGCGAAGCGGATCGCCTCGACCTTGCCCTCGACCCCCCGGATCCCGAACCCGCCGGGCACCAGCACCCCGTCGACGGTCTCGAGGATCTTGCGGGCCTGCGGGTCCTCCAGCTCGTCGGAGGCGCACCAGACCACCTCAACCTCCACCTTATGGTGAAACCCGGCATGCTGGAGGGCCTGGGTCACCGACAGGTAGGCGTCGGGCAGGTTGATGTACTTGCCGACCAGGGCGATGCGGACCTTGCGGCGGGGGCTGCGGATCCGCTCGACCAGGGCTCGCCACTCGGTCAGGTCGGGCTGCTTGGCCTTGCCCTCCAGGCGCAGGTGCCGGACCAGGTAGTCGTCGAGGCCCTCGGCGTGCAGGACCAGCGGGATCTCGTAGATCGAGTCGGCGTCGGGGGCGGACACGACCGCCTCGACGTCGACGTCGGACAGCAGGGAGATCTTGCGCTTGAGGGCGTCGGTGATCGGCCGGTCGGTGCGGCAGACGATCGCGTCCGGCTGGATGCCGAGGGAGCGCAGCTCGCGGACCGAGTGCTGGGTCGGCTTGGTCTTCAGCTCCCCCGACGGCCCGATGTAGGGGACCAGGGAGACGTGGACGAAGACCACGTGCTCGCGCCCGATGTCGTGACGGAGCTGGCGGATCGCCTCCAGGAAGGGCAGCGACTCGATGTCGCCGACGGTGCCGCCGACCTCGGTGATGACCACGTCGGCGTCCTCGGCCACGCGCACGATGCGGGCCTTGATCTCGTTGGTGATGTGCGGGATGACCTGGACGGTGTCGCCCAGGTACTCGCCCCGGCGCTCGGCCGCGATCACCGTCGAGTAGATGGCCCCGGTGGTGACGTTCGAGTCCCGGTAGAGGCTCTCGTCGATGAAGCGCTCGTAGTGGCCGAGGTCCAGGTCGGTCTCGCAGCCGTCGTCGGTGACGAAGACCTCGCCGTGCTGGAACGGGTTCATGGTGCCTGGATCGACGTTGATGTACGGATCCAGCTTCTGCATGGTGACCCGCAGCCCGCGCGCCTTCATCAGGCGTCCGAGCGAGGCTGCGGTGAGACCCTTGCCGAGCGACGAGGCGACCCCGCCCGTCACGAAGATGTGCTTCGCCAAGGTGCTTGACCCCCTTTGGGCCCATCGGGGGGGCCGGGTGCTCTCCCCTGGCCACCCGGCCATCTGCTGGGCCCTCCGGGATGCCAGCGTAGCACGAAAGGCGGGGGCTCTTTGGCGGCTGCGCGAACCTCCAGGTACGGGCGGTTAGGCGCCCCGGCGGCCCAGCCGGTCGGCGGCCCGCAGCACCCGGTTGGACTCGATCACCCGGGTGAACGAGACCCGCTCGGAGGCCAGCTGGAGGGCCAGGAGGACGATCGCGGCCGCCCACAGCAGCCACATCGGGCCGGCCAGGAGCAGGGTGCCGACCACCGCCCCGAGGGCGTTGGCCCCGGCGTCGCCGAGCATCCCCTCCTCGCGCAGGTCGAACGGGAGGGCGGCCAGGGCGGCCCCGGCCAGCCCGGCCGACCAGGCGCCGCCGCCCGGGTCGACCAGGCAGCCCAGCACCCACAGGGGAAGGAACACCTTGGCGCAGCGGCCGGGGCGCAGGTCGAGCAGGTTGGCGGTGTTGGCCGCCGAGGCGACCACCAGCCCGCCCAGCAGGACCACCCAGGCCGGCCGGTCCCCCGGGGTGGCCAGGCTGGCCACCAGCAGCCCGGCCAGCGCCCCCCCGAGCAGCTTGATCCCCCCGCCGGTGAGCCGCCCCGAGGCCAGCGCCCGCAGGTGCCCGCGGAACCCCCGGTTCCCCCCTTCGTCCTCGATCAGGTCGTCGGCCAGCCCGAGCAGCAGGAAGGCCAGCCCGGCCACCACCACCGCCAGCCCCGACGGCCCCAGCAGCCCGGCCCTGGCCGCCCGCAGCGGGTCGACCCGCGCCGCCACCGCCAGCGGCGCCGCCCACACCAGCAGCCCCAGCACCAGCAGCAGCCCGAGCCCGGCCACCACCTCCCGCTTCCGGTAGTTCACCCTCGCCAGGCTCGACCGGGCCAACCCGGCCAGCACCTGCGGCGCCGCCCAGAACCCGACCCCCCACCCCACCAGCACCCCGCAGATCGCCACCGGCAGCGCCCGCATCTATTCCCCGCCCCCTGGGGGCCCCGGGTCCCGGGGGGGCTGTGGGATCCCGCCACCAGCCTCCCCGTCCCCGGGGGGCCGCGCGTCCCGGGGGGGCTGTGGAAACTCGCCAGCAGCGTCCCCCTCCTGGGAGGGCCGCGGGTCGCGGGGGGGTTGTGGAAACTCGCCAGCAGCTTCCCCGTCCCGGGGGCTACCCTCCCGTTCGGGGGCCCTGCCAGCAGGGCCCTTGGCGCCGGATGCCTCGGCACCAGGTGCCTCGGCACCAGGTGCCTCGTCCGGGGGGGTGGGGTGGCCGTTCGGGGTGGGGCGCCAGGCGCGGCGGCGGGAGAGCTCGCGGGTGATGGCGCGGGCTTGGCGGGCGCGGTGGAGGAGGCCGGAGAGGTCCTTGCCGGTGGCGTTGTGGTGGAGGTCGACCTCGACCTCGACGACGCGGAGGCCGGCGCGGAGGGCGTCGATGGTCATGGCCACCTCGACCCCGAAGCCGGGGGCGAAGGGGATGAGGGCCGGGAGGGCTTCCCAGCGGACGGCGCGCTGGCCGGAGAGGGGCTCGGCCATGGTGCGGCCGGTGGCTCTGGCCATGCCGCGGCGGGCCAGGCCCATGGCCACGCCGAACCCGCCGGCGCCCTGCTGGGCGGGCAGGTCGGCGATGGCCAGGTCGGCCTCGCCGGTCAGCACCGGGCCGAGCAGGCGGTCGAGCCGGGCCGCGGTCTCGGCCAGGTCGGCGTCGGCCAGGAGCAGCGCCGCCGGCTCGGGGCTGAGCCGCTCGGCGACCCGGCCCATGAGGGCGGCCAGGCCGGCGTTGAGGGCTCCTCCCTTGCCGAGGGTGCGGGGCAGGTCCAGGCAGTGGGCCCCGGCCTCAAGGGCCCGGTCGGCGGTGGCGTCGGTCGACCCGTCGCTCACCACCAGCACCTCGGCCACCTCGGGAAGCTGGCGCAGGGCCCGCACGGTCGCCCCGACCCGCTCGGCCTCGTCCTTGGCCGGCACCAGCGCCAGCACGGTCCCACCCCCAGCGTTCGTCCCGGCCGCGGGGTCGGCCTCGGCCCCTCGGTCAGCTCCGGGAACCCGCTCGTCGCCGGAGCTCACGAGCCCTCGGTTCGTTCGGGGAGGAGGCCGGAGGCGCCGTCCTTGGTGCCGTACTGGCCGGCGGGGAGCTGCTGGAGGCTGTCCTCGAGGGCCTCGACCAGGGCGAGCTGACCGTAGACGGTGTCGACCGAGTCGATGCCGGAGACCCGGCGGCTGACCGTGCGGTTGTCGCGCAGGGCGAGGATCCAGGAGGTCTCCCTGGGGACCGCGAAGGCCTCCACGCCGGCCACCGGGCCGGTGCCGGCCTGGGACGAGACCTGGTCGGCCAGGGGGACCAGGAAGGCGTCCGGGGCCACGGCCGTGGTGGCGGTGGCGGCCGGGCCGAGCAGCACGAACATCGAGCCCTGGCGCGGGAACGGGTCGGTCCCGGTGGCCAGGGGCCGGCTGAGGTTCAGGTCGAGGAAGTCGGCGTCCTCGAGGCCGGTGAGCATGTCGGAGGTCCGCTGGCCGTCCTCCTGGGGCAGGGCGGTGGAGGTGGCCAGCCGCGCGGCCAGCTTCTTGACCAGCTCGCCGCGGAGCACCTCGGGGGCGCCGGCGTCGACGGCCAGCAGCCCGGCCATGGCCGTCCGGTCGGCGTCGGCGCCGAGGGCGAGGCGCTCGTCGGCGAAGGTGATCTGGCCGTCGACCCGGGCCCCGGCGTCCTCCAGGACCTTGCGGACGCCGTTGCGCAGGCCGCTGTCGACCTTGTCGGTGTCGACCAGCACCACCGAGCGGCCCTTGAGCCGGTCCTGGACCAGCTCGGGCAGGACGGTGGTCCCGAAGCTCTGCAGGCGGGCCTGCTCCTGCTTGAGGGCGACGTTCTCCTTGCTGTTGCGCTCGCTCTCCTGGCGGACCCGCTCGCTGGTGGCGCGCAGGACCGAGACCGTCCCCTCCTGGAGCACGGTGCTGCCGACCACGATGCCGAGCGCCAGGGCGAGGAACACGGCCACCAGCGACACGATGTGGTAGCGCAGGCTGATCACGACGGGCACACCTCCGCGCGGGAACGGGCCGTTCCCGCGCCTGTCAGACGAACAATGACCGGATCCGGTTGAAGAACACCTGGAGCAGCTCGAACAGGTCGCTCCAGACCAGCCTGACCGGCTCGGCGACGAGCGAGATCACCAGCATGGCGGCCAGCGCGGCCGCGACCAGGAAGGTCAGGTCGCTGCGGCGGACGCCCTGGCGGTAGAGACGGTTCACACCCTTGGCGTCCACCAGCTTGGGGCCGACCTTGAGCCGCGTCAAAAAGGTCGAGGCCATCCCGGGCCGGCCCTTGTCGAGGAACTCGACCATGCTGGCGTGGCTGCCCACGGCAACGATCAGGTCGCAGTCGGACTCGTACGCGAGCAGCATGGCCATGTCCTCGCTGGTCCCGGCGCCCGGGAGGACCAGCGGCTCCAGCCCCAGGGCCTCGACCCGCTCCTTGCCGGGGGCGCGGCCGTCGGGGTAGGCGTGGACGACGATCTCGGCCCCCGAGGTGAGGGCCTCGTTGGTGACCGAGTCCATGTCCCCCAGGATCAGGTCGGGCTTGAGGCCGACCTCGAGCAGGGCGTCGGCGCCGCCGTCGACCCCGATCAGGGCCGGCCGGAACTCCTGGATGTAGCCGCGCAGGGTCGACAGGTCCTTCTTGTAGTCGTGGCCGCGCACCACCACCAGCACGTGCCGGTCCCGCAGCCGGGTCTTCAGGGCCGGGACCTCGAGCCCCTCCAGCAGCAGGTCGCGGTCGCGGCGGACGTAGGAGAGGGTGTTGAGGGTGAAGTCCTCCAGGGCGGTGGCCAGGTTGTCCTTGGCGGCGTCCATCCGCTTGCGGACGTCCTCGGGCTGGAGCCACTCGCCGCTGGCCACCTCGGTCCCGTCGACCCGGACCACGCCGTCGGGGTCGACCTCGACCTGGGTGCCCTCCTGGAGCTCGAACACCGCCTGGCCGACGGCGTCGAGCAGGGGGATGCCCGCGTCGACGAGGACGGCCGGGCCGGCGTTGGGGTAGCGCCCGGAGATGCTCTGGGCGGCGTTGATGACGGCCACCGGGGCCTTCTCGACCAGGGTCTCGGCGGCCACCCGGTCGATGTCGAGGTGGTCGATCACGGCCACGTCCCCCGGCTTCAGCCGCTTGACCAGGTTCTTGGTGCGCTTGTCGAGCCGGGCCGGCCCGCACAGCCCGGCCGGCTCCGGGGCGGCCGGCGGCTCGCGCCGGGGCCAGGGCGGGCGCAGCCTCACGGCCCCTCACCGCCGTTCTTGGCCGCGGTGGCCGCGGCGAGCAGCTCCTCGGCGTGGGCCTGGGCCAGGCCGGAGCCCTCCATGCCGGCCAGCATCCGCGACAGCTCCCCGACCCGGCCGACGTCGTCCAGCAGGCGGACGTCGGTGCTGGTGGTGCCCTCGGACGAGCGCTTGTCGACGGTGAAGTGCCGGTCGGCGTGGGCGGCGATCTGGGGCAGGTGGGTCACGACCAGCACCTGGTGGCGGCGGGCCAGCTGGGCCAGGCGGCGGCCGACGGCGGCGGCGGTGCGGCCGCCGACCCCGGCGTCGACCTCGTCGAAGACCAGGGTCGGGGTGCGGTCGACCCCGGCGAGCACGACCCGCAGGGCCAGCATGACCCGGGACAGCTCGCCCCCGGAGGCGGCCCGGCCGAGCGGCCGCAGGGGCGCGCCCGGGTGGGCGGCCAGCCGGAAGTCGACCCGGTCGAGGCCGTCCTCTCCTGCGCCCAGGCGGCGGCCGCCGACCTCGAGGCCGTTTTCGTCGTCATCCTGCTCGACCGCGACCACCACCTGGGCGCTGGGCATGGCCAGGTCGGCCAGCTCGACCCGGATGGCCTCGCCGAGGCGGGCGGCCGCCTCCTGGCGGGCGGCGGTCAGGGCGGCCCCGGTCCCGGCCAGGTCGCGCCGGAGCCCGGCCGCCTCGGCCTCCAGGGCCTCCGAGCGCAGGGTCCCGCCCTCCAGCTCGGCCAGCCGCTCGGCCGCCTGGGCGGCGAAGGTGAGCACGGCCGCCTCGTCGTCCCCGTACTTGCGCTCCAGGTCGTGGAGGCGGGCCATGCGGAGGTTGACCTCTTCCAGGCGGGCCGGGTCGACCAGCACCGCCTCGGCGTAGGCGCGCAGGCTGGAGGCGAGGTCGCCGACCTCGGCGGCCAGCGCCTGGGCCCGCTCGGCCAGCTCGCCCAGGGACCGGTCGTGGGCGCCGGGGCCCTGGACGGCCCGGGCGGCGGCGCCAAGGGCGGTCGCCGCGCCGGCGTCCTCGTCGGCCTCCAGGAGCTGGTGGGCGAGGGCGGCCGCCTGCTGCAGGGCCTCGGCGTTCTCCAGCCGCTCGGCCTCGGCGGCCAGCTCGGCCGACTCCCCCACCCGGACCTGGGCGGCGTCGATCTCCTCCAGCTGGTGGCGGAGCAGGTCGATCTCGCGCTCGCGCTCGCGGGCCCTGGTGGCCAGGTCGTCGAGCTCGCGGGTGACGACCCGCAGGCGCCGCCAGCCGGCGGCGAAGGCGGCCCGCGGCCCGAGCACGGCGTCGCCGGCGAAGCGGTCGAGCAGGTCGCGCTGGACCGCCGGCCGGAGCAGCTCCTGGAACTCGTGCTGGCCGTGGACCTCGACCAGGGGGCGGACAACGTCGGCGATCGCGGCGACGGTGGCCATGCGGCCCTGGAGCTGGGCCCGGCTGCGGCCCTCGACCAGGACCTGGCGGGCGACCACGACCTCGCCGTCCTCGTCCTCCACCCCGGCGGTCGCCAGGGCGGCGGCGACCTGGAGGTCGTCGCCGGTGCGCAGGCGGCCTTCGACCAGCGCGGCGGGCCGGCCAGCCCGGACCGCACCAGGGTCGGCCCGCCCCCCGAGCAGCAGGGCGAGGGCGTCGACGACCATGGTCTTGCCGGCGCCGGTCTCGCCGGTGAGCACGTTGAGGCCGGCCGAGACCTCGAGGCGGGCATCATCGATGACCCCGAGGTCACGGATGCGAAGCTCGGCTAACATCACCTGCGATTCTAGCCCGCCTGGCCCAACCGGAGCCTGGCCGCGTCCACAGGGTCAGGTCCCGGCCTTCCTGGTGTCGGTGGCGGGGGGGTCGGCGAGGCGGAACTTGGAGCGGACCAGGCGGTAGAAGTCGGCCCGCTCGATCCGGACGAGCAGGGCGTCGTGGCGGCCCCGGCGGACCTCGACGACCGCGCCCGGGGGCAGCTCGCGGGCGGCCCGGCCGTCGACGCTCTCGATCACCGGGTTGTCCGGCAGCACCTGCAGGCGCACCGCCTCGTCGGGGTGCAGGACCAGGGAGCGGTTGAAGACCATGTGGGGCGCGATCGGGGTGAGCAGGAGCGCGTCCAGCCGGGGGGACACGATCGGCCCGCCGGCCGAGAAGCTGTAGGCGGTCGAGCCGGTGGGCGAGGCCACCATCACCCCGTCGGCGGCGTAGCGGGCGAACGGGCCGCCGTCGCCCAGGCTGACCGCGACCGCGGCCAGCCGCTCCCGGGCCGCCTTCTCGAGCACGACGTCGTTGACGGCCAGGTCCTCGGCGGTCACCTGGCCGTCGACCAGGACCCTGGCCGCCAGGGTGGTCCGCCGCTCGACCCGGTAGCGGCCGGCCCAGACGGCGGCCAGGGCGTCGCCGAGGCCGGCCGGCTCGACCTCGGCCAGGAACCCGAGCCGGCCGGCGTTGACCCCCAGCGCCGGCACCTGCTCGGTCAGGACCAGCCCGAGGGCGCGCAGCAGGGTGCCGTCCCCGCCCAGGGCCACCACCAGGTCGAGCCCGGGGGCGAACTCGTCCTCCTCGACACAGGGCACGTTGTCGCCGACGCAGCCGCGCTCGGAGGTCAGCGTCCGCAGCTCGATCCCGTGCTCCTCGGCCCACCCGGCCAGCAGCTTGCCCAGCTCGACCGCTGGCGGCCGCCCCGGGTGGACCACCACCCCGACCCGCTTCAGGGTGGTCACGAGGCCGCCCCGGGGAGGGCGGCGCCCTCAGCCAGGGCCGCCTGGAGGGCGGTCTCGTCGAGGGCGGGGGCGCCCGCGCGGAGGTGGAGGAACAGCTCCAGGTTGCCGGCCGGGCCGGGGAGGGGCGACGGGCAGACCCCGCCGACCCCGAGCCCGAGCTCGCGGCCGGCCTCGGCGACCGCGCGAACGGCCGCGCCCCTGGCCGCCGGGTCGCGGACCACCCCGCCGCGGCCGACCGCCTCCCGGCCGGCCTCGAACTGGGGCTTGACCAGCAGCATCAGGTCGCCGTGGTCCCGGGTCAGCCCGGCCAGGACGGGCAGGACCAGGCGCAGCGAGATGAACGACAGGTCGGCCACGGTCAGGTCGACCGGCCCGCCGACCTGGGCGGCCTCCAGCGTGCGCACGTTGGTCCGGTCCAGCACCCGGACCCGCGGGTCCTGGCGCAGGCGGAGGTCGAGCTGCCCGTAGCCGACGTCGACGGCCACCACCTCGGCCGCCCCGGCCTCCAGCAGCACGTCGGTGAAGCCGCCGGTGGAGGCGCCGGCGTCCAGGCAGCGACGCCCGGCCACCGGCACGCCGAGCCGCTCGAGGGCCGGGGCCAGCTTGTCGCCCCCGCGGCTGGCCCAGCGGCGGGCCGGGCCGGCCAGGGCGAGCGGGTCGGCGGCGGAGACGAGCGTCGAGGGCTTGGCCGCGACCGCGCCGGCGACCAGGACCCGCCCGTCCCGGATGGCCGCGCTGGCCGCCTCCCGGCTGGGAGCGAGACCGCGCCGGACCAGCTCGCGGTCCAGCCGCACCCGGGTCGCCACCGGGCGCCTACAGCGCCTCGAGGCGCTGGAGCTCGGCCAGGATGGCCTTGTTGACCGCCTCGAAGGCGTCGGCGTGAGCGGCCAGGTCGGTGTCGTCGAGCCCGGCCAGGGCCGCCTCGACCTCCGCCGCCGTGTCGGCGGCAGCCTCGTCCCGCGGCAGCGGATCAACTGGCCCGGTCACGACACCTCCTGCATGGCGACGACGCGGCCAGTATAGGCGGCCGCAACGGGGCTGTGGACAGCCGTTCGCCCCCGTTCCCGGCCTCGGCTACCCTCCCGGTAGGGGCCCCATCCACCGGTGGGCGGGGTTCGGCTACGTCCCCCCGCCGGGGGG
>CALGFH010000273.1 GCA_937881255.1 uncultured Actinomycetes bacterium | reverse complement strand
GTGGAGGACACGAGCAGGACCGCCTGTTCGTTCGCGGCGGCTCGCTGCAGGAGCTCGGCGACGGGACCGGGATCATTGGCTGGACCGGTCACGAGCTGACCTTCTGCGCCGAGGATCATCCGGAGGGGACCGCGACTGTCGGAGAACACCGTCAGCTCCGCCCGCTCGGCCCGGAGCAGTTCCCTGGTCTCGGTCAGGATGGTCGCAGCCACGTCCCCTGCCCGCTCGGTCTGGGTGACAACTCGAGTGAAGTGGTGCAGGCGACCGAGCTGCTCGTGCTGCTCCCGCAGCGACGCATAGGCCCGGTAGGCGAGGAACAGCACCGCCGCCACCACCAGCATCAGCCAGGCGATCTGGCGGTTGGTGGCCAGGACAGCCACCGCGATGAGGGCCAGGCTGGTGTTGGTCACCGCCGCAACGGCCCCCGTGGCCAGCGCCTGCCCAGCCGCTCCACGGTCCAGGGCACCCTCGTTCAGTGAGATCGCCGCGGTGACCAGCACAGCGCTGAGGAGGTCGGTGGCCAGCACGGCCCCGAAGGTGGCGAACAGTCCCGCCGTGCTGGCCGGAGCCTGGCCGGCGAGCAGCCAGGCGAAGACCAGCCCCGCCACGCCGGCCTCGAGCGCGAAGAGGGCGGCGTTGAAGAGCAGCTTGCTGCCCCGTTGGCGCGAATGGAGCACCAGGACCGGGATCGACCCTGCCAGACGGGCCAGTACCAGGCCGATCGGGTCGACGAAGTACAGGCCGAGGACCAGCGGCAGCTCCATCAGGGTGATCGAGTGGACTTCGCGCCGGAACTGGAAGTGGACACGGAGCGCCACGCTCGCCCCGAACAGCGCGGCCAGGAGTGGCCATGGCAGATGTATGGAACCATCCGGCTGTGGGAGGCCCCTCAGCGGCCCGGCCAGGAGCCCGGCCGCGATCAAGGCAACGGCCAGGCTGAGGATGAGCGTGGGCGGGATGCGCCTCATATCGGAAACATCGGCCCGCCTCGACCCCTGCCTGAGCCGGTCGGACGGTGCTTCTACGTAGATCTACCGATGCGTGGCTGCGTAGTGCTGCCGATGAGGCCGTTCGCCAGACGGCCCGACCCCTACAACAACAGCACTCGACCGCCGCCAGACCATGGGAGCAGCAGCATGCGGGCAGGCGTCTCGGCAAGCCTCGGCGGCCGGTCAGTTCGGCTGGTGGCGATGGCAGTACTGGCCGCCGTCGTGATCGCCGTGCTGCCACCGGCCGCCGGGACGGCAGGGCCGGCAACCGACGCCAGGCTGGTCTCGGTGATCGTGCAGGCCGAGCCCGGCGCCTCGGCGGCGGCCGCCCGGCAGGTCGAGCGGTTCGGCGGACGGGTCGGCCGGCAGCTCTCGATCATCGGCGGGTTCAACGCCGCCCTGCCGGGCGGCGCGGTCGGTCGCCTGGCCGGGTCGCCAGGGGTTGTGTCGGTGACCGAGGACGAGCGGGTGGCCATGCAGGCAGCCGCCTACACCCCGACCACCGACGCCGGGTCGCTGTACAACACCACGCTGGCCACCGGTGCCCAGACCTACTGGAAGGCGGGCTACACCGGCAAGGGCATCGACGTCGCGGTCATCGACACCGGCACCGCTCCCGTCCCAGGGCTCGCCACCGCCGGAAAGATCGTCAATGGCCCCGACCTGTCCTTCGAGTCCCAGGCCACGAACCTGCGCTACCTGGACACCTACGGCCACGGCACCCATATGGCCGGGATCATCGCCGGTCGCGGCGCGGGCGCCGTCGCCGGCAGCTACGCGGGGGACACGGCCAACTTCCTCGGCATGGCACCGGACGCCCGCATCGTGTCGGTCAAGGTGGCCGACGCCATGGGCGCCGCCGACGTCAGCCAGGTGATCGCCGCCATCGACTGGGTCGTGCAGAACAAGAACACCGGCGGGCTCAACATCCGCGTCCTCAACCTGTCGTTCGGGACCAACACCAACCATCCCTACACCATCGACCCGCTGTGCCACGCGGTGGAGGCGGCCTGGAAGAAGGGCATCACCGTCGTCGCTGCGACCGGCAACGCCGGCTACTACATGACTCCCGGCGGTGCCGGCCTGACCAGCCCGGCCCGCGACCCCTACGTGATCAGCGTCGGGGCCACCGACAACAACAAGACCACCGCCACCACCGACGACGCAGTGGCCAGCTTCTCCTCGAGCGGCGTGGTCGCCACCGGCGGGACCAAGAACCCCGACCTGGTCGCCCCGGGCAAGTCGATCATCAGCCTGGCCGTCCCCGGCAGCTTCATCGACCAGACCTACGGGGCGGCCGGGGCGGTGACCGGCGGCTACATCCGCGGCAGCGGGACCAGCCAGGCCACCGCGGTGGTGTCGGGGGCGGCCGCGCTGATCCTCCAGAAGCACCCCACCTGGACCAACAACCAGGTCAAGGCGGTGCTCACCACCACCGCCAAGCCGCTCACCGCAGGGACCCTGAGCCCGGCGGCGCAGGGAAAGGGCCGGCTGGACCTGGCCAAGGCGTTCGGGGTGACCAGCGTGGCCGCCGCCTACAGCTACACCAGCAGCTCCGGAGCCGGCAGTCTGCTGCGGCACTGGGGGGCGGGGCGGAGGGACACTTCCCTCCGCCCCGCGTTCTGCCTCTCAGCCGGCGGTGCCGTCGAAGCACGAACCGATGCTCGTGTTGTTCGCTCATGCGCCCGGCGTCGGGCTCGTCAGAGCATCCGCCCAAGGTGTCGGTGACGGCGTACGACGGTGTGCTTGAGCACCAACCCGACGTGCAGCGCGATCACCCCGAGGAACACCACCTGCGCCGTCACGTGCACAAAGAGCCAGTCGGTGCTACCGGCGACCAGCAGCAGCCCGGTGCCGGGGACCACGAAGAGCAGTGTGAGCAGGGCCTTCTCCAGCAGGGACTCGAGTTGTCGCTCTCCCGGGCCCAGGTGGTCGGCCCAGGGTGGCAGGGGCGTGCGGGCCCGCCAGACGACACGGAGGAGGCCGAGGAGCATGATTGACAGCCCCAGCAGCACGTGGAGCTCGGGTCCGGAGAGGCCGCCGACCAGGAAATCACCCGAGAACGCGTCGGAGAACGCAGCGGACACATACTCGTCCTCGCGGGGCGTCCAGTTCGTCCCTGAGCCGGTCGATCTCGCTCTCGAACGCCTGCTCCGCGGCCTCGCCCTGGTCCTCCGCCTGCTCCTCGCCGAGCTCCTCCAGCTGGTCGATGCGCTCGTCCTCACGCTTCAGCGCCGGATCGTCGGCCTCCATGGTCCAGCCGACGACGAACTGCCCGGCGATCGCCGCCACGGTGAGCCAGTGCAGGAACTTGGTGACGACCCCATACCCGTGCTCGCCGTTGCGCAGGCGCATGGCTGCTCAGCACCCCCCGGGGCTCGCGTCTCACTAGACAGGGCCAGGCGTACCGTATCGTGCGGTGGCTCCAGTCGCGTGGCCCGCAGAGCAAGGGCCGTGGGGGAGCGTCACAGGGCAAATGCCGGCTGCTGCGGGTAGCGTGCACGGCATCGGGATCCTTGCCGGGGAGGGATGTCATGGCCGCGAGAACGCAGTGGAGCGATCTCGGCGAGCGCACTCGCAGGTTGCTGGTTGGCGCGGCGGTTGCCGAAGGCATCCTCAAGATTGCGGCGCTGGTCGACCTCAAGCGTCGGCCAGCAAGCCAAGTTCGAGGCCCGAAGTGGCTGTGGGCCACGGTGGTGACAGTCGTCAGCTCCGCCGGGGTGGTGCCTGTTTCGTACTTCGCCTTTGGGCGGCGGCAGCCTGGAGCACCGACGGACCGAGCTTCGTAGCAGCACCTGAGCACGGTCGGTAGGAGAGACCGAGGCCCCCGCCTGAGCCAGAGAGCCCGCCGACGACATGGACGCCGAGCTGGCCCAGCTCAAGCAACTCGGCGAGCTGAAGACGCGGGGCGTGCTCGGCGAGGCCGAGTTCGAGGACCAGAAGCGCTGGACCCTCGGAACCTGATCTCGTCGTCCCGCTGCCATACCATCATCCCGACCGGGTGATGTGCAGCCTCGTCGCGCCATCCATCATGGTGTCGTCATGAGGGAGCGAGCGGAGGAGCACGGAGGAGGTTCCCATGTCAGCGTTCGACATTGACGACGTGCCCAACTGGCGCGGCCGCGACGTGATCGACCAGAACGGCCATCCGGTCGGCGTCATCGCCGACATCTATGCGGACGAGGTGACCGGCCGTCCGGAGTGGGCCGTGGTCAAGACCGGCCTCTTCAGTCACCGGGTGACCTTCGTGCCGCTGTCCCAGGCGACGCTGCACGGTCTCCGCGTGCAGGTTCCCTACCAGCAGAGCCACATCCACGATGCGCCGAACATCGACCCCGACGGGGACCTGAGCGCAGACGAGGAGGCGCGCCTGTTCCAGCACTACGGGCTCGACGTGCCCGCCACGGACAGGGTGGACGCGGAGGCTCCCACGGCCGGCCGCCGCCTGCGCAGGCACGGGGCCACCGAGTAGGACCGGCAGCGGCAGTTCAGGCGGGGCGGCGGGCGATGTGGAGCCGAAGCGTCCCTGGGACGCCCTTCAGCTCCACGGGACCGATCTCGGTGAACGTCACCGGCCCTCCCTCCGCCGCGTCGACGACCTCCTGGCTGATCAGCACCTCGCCGGGCCTGGCGTAGTCGGCGATCCTCGACGCGAGGTTCACGGTCCGGCCGAAGTAGTCACCGTCCTGGAACACCACTGGCCCCGCGTGGATCCCGACATGCGCCGGTGGAAGGTCGTGGCGCCCGACCACCTCCACCATCTCCACCGCGGCCAGCACCGCGGCTGCTGGCTCCCGGAAGTAGAACATCACCC
>CALGFH010000272.1 GCA_937881255.1 uncultured Actinomycetes bacterium | reverse complement strand
TAATTTGTCACTGCTTGACTGGCGGCATGGCACCCGAGCACGAGGCGCCGCCGGTCGAGCTGGAGGCCGTGGTCGCCGGCACCCCGAGGAGATCTGGGAGGCGATCGCCACCGGCCGCGGCATCAGCGCCTGGCTGCACCCGACCGAGGTCGAGGGACGCGCCGGCGGCCGCTTCACCTTCGACCTGGGCGCCGGCCCCCAGGAGGGCACGGTGACGGCATGGGAGCCGCCGCACCGCGACCTGGGACCCGGGCGGCGACCTCCCGGCGGCCCGGGTGGCCACCGAGTGGCTGGTCGAGGCCCGCGACGACGGCACCTGCCTGGTCCGCATGGTGATGCGCGGCTTCGGCACCGGGGCCGGCTGGGACGACGAGCTGGAGGGGATGGCCGCCGGCATGCGGGCCGCCCTGCATGCCCTGGCCAGCTACCGGACCCACTTCCCGGGCCGCCCGGCCGCCTGGGTCCGGGTGTCGGGCGCCGGGACCGGCGCCGCGGCGGCCGCCTGGGACGAGCTCACCGGCGCCCTCGGCCTGGCCGGGGCCGGCCCCGGCCGGCGGTTCGCGGCCGGCCCCGGGGCGCCCGAGCTGGCCGGGGTGGTCGTGCGGGCCGGCGACGACGCCTACGGCCGCAGCCTGCTGCTGCGCCTCGAGCGGCCCGGGCCCGGGCTGGCCGAGCTGTACCTGCTCGGCTCGGGCGGCTCCCTCGGCTTCCAGGCCCGCCTCTACGGCGACGACCGCGACGAGGTCGCGGTCCGCCAGCAGCCGGCCTGGGCGGCCTGGCTTGGGGCCCGGTTCCCGGCGGGCGGCTGATGGCGTCGATCCTGTGCTTCGGCGACAGCATCACCCAGGGCTATGTCGACCTGGAGGGGGGCTGGACCCAGCGGCTGCGGCGGCGGCTCGACCAGGAGGCCACCGTCCCCTTCGGCGACACCACCTTCCCGGCCCACGCCGTGTTCAACCTGGGCGTCTCCGGCGACACGGCCGAGGGGCTGGCGGCCCGGCTGGAGCAGGAGCTGGCCCCGCGCCAGCTCGGCGACCAGACCATCGTGGTCATCGCCATCGGGGTCAACGAGACCGCCTTCGACCCCCGCACCGGCCGCCCCAGCCACGACCCGGGCCGGTTCGCCGCCACCCTGGCCGGGCTGGTGGCCACAGCCCGGCGCCACACCGAGCGGGTCCTGCTGGTCGGGCTGCTGCCCTGCGACGAGGCCAGGATGCAGCCGCCGCCCTGGAGCGAGGACGGCGACGAGCACTACGCCAACGACCGCATCGGCCAGTTCAACCAGGCCGTCCGCCGGGTCGCCGCCGACAGCGGGGCCGCCCTGGCCGACTGCTTCGAGGAGGCCCTGGCCGGCGACCACACCGCCCTGCTCCACGACGGGCTGCACCCCAACGCCGCCGGCCACCAGCTGCTGGCCGACCGCGTCGGCGAGCGGCTCCAGGCCTGGCTGTGACCGCCGGCCTGTGGTCGGCCCGGCGCCTGCTGCTGACCATCTCGTCCCAGTCGGCCTCGACCTTCGCCAACCAGATGGTCGCCTTCGTGATCCCCTGGCTGGTCCTGAGCCGCACCGGCAGCGCCCTGAACGCCGGCGGGGTCGCCCTCGCCACCGGCATCGCCTCGGTCTTCGGGACCCTGTTCGGCGGGGTGATCGTCGACCGCGTCGATGGTGGCCAGGGACGCCCTGGTGCCCCGGGTGGCCAGGGAGGACGACGTCCCCCTGGTCCGCGCGACCAGCCTCCGGGAGACCCTCCAGAACACCGCCCAGTTCGTCGGCCCGCTGGCCGCCGGACTGGAGCGCCAGCGGCTCGGTCACGACCAGCCCCTGACCGCCGCCAGCGCGCTGGCCGACGTGCGCCAAGGGTTCCGCTTCATCGTCTCCGAACCGCTCCTCGGGCCCCTGACCTGGCTGCTGGTGGCCTGGGTGGCGGTCTATGTCCCGCTGAGCACGCTGATCTTCCCGGCCTGGTTCAACTTCGCCCGCGAGAGCGCCGGCGCCCTCGGCCTGTTCCTGGGCGTCCAGGCCCTCGGCGGGGTGCTGGGCGGCCTGGCCTTCGCCGCCGTCGGCCCCAAGGTCTCCAAGTTCCGCTGGTTCGTCGCCACCGAGGTGGTGGCCACGGCCCTGCTGGCGGCGCTGCTGGCCACCGAGCCGGGGTCGGCGGCGGCGGTCGCGCTGTCGTTCGGGGTCGGGCTGGTCGGGGCCGGGTCGCTGCCGATCATCAACACCGCCTACTACTCGCGCACCCCCGAGGAGCTGCTGGGCCGGGTCAACGGCACCTCGTTCGCGATGGTCCTGACCGTCCTGCCGTTCTCGTCGCTGGCCTTCGGCTGGCTGGTCAACGCCACCGCCCCCGAGACGGCCATCACCCTGGTGGTGGCGGCCAACGCCGTCATGGTGGCCGCCTTCGCCTGGTCCCGGCCATGCGCCTGGTCGACGCCCCGGTCCCCGCTAGGGAACGGTGAGCGGCTCGGGGCCGTCGTCCAGGACGGCCACCGTGTGCTCGAAGTGGGCCGAGCGGGAGCCGTCGCGGGTGGCCACGGCCCAGCCGTCGGGGCGGTGGAGGTAGGCCGGGTCGCCGTCGACGAACATCGGCTCGATGGCCAGGACGAGGCCGTCGCGCAGGCGCGGGCCCCGGCCGGGGCGGCCGTCGTTGTCGACCGACGGGTCCTCGTGGAGGAGCTGGCCGACGCCGTGGCCGCCGTGGTCGGCCAGGATGCCGTAGCCGGAAGCGTGGGCGACCTGGCCGACGGCGTGGCTGATGTCGGACAGCCGGTTGCCCACCCGGGCCTGGGCGATCCCGGCCCACAGGGCCCGCTCGGTCGCCTCCAGCAGGCGCGCCGCGGCCGGGTCGATCTCGCCAACGGGCACGGTCACGGCGGCGTCGGCGTGGTAGCCGTCGACCACCGCGCCGCAGTCGATCGAGAGCACGTCCCCGGCCCGCAGGCGGGTGCGGTCGGGGATGCCGTGGACGATCACCTCGTTGACCGACAGGCACAGGCTGGCCGGGAACGGGGTGGGGGCGAACCGGGGGTGGTAGCCGAGGAACGAGGCCGTCGCCCCCTCCCCGGTGATGGTCCTGGCCCCGAGCTCGTCCAGCTCCCGCAGGCTGACCCCGGGCTTGACCGCGGCCACCACCCGCTCCAGGGTCCGGGCCACCACCCGGCCGGCCCGGCGCATGGTGGCGATCTCGTCCCGGGACTTCAGGATGACCATTCCCGCTCCTTGCGGCGCTCCCGCAGCCACAGCCACAGCGACCCGCCGATCACCAGGGCCAGGGAGATCCAGGCGTTGCGGGACAGCCCGGCCAGCCGGTAGGTGGTGTCGGTGCGGAGCAGCTCCAGCCCGAACCGCCCGGCGCCGTACAGGATGAGGTACAGCAGCGACAGGCTGCCCGGGCGCAGCCGCCGGGTGGCCGAGACCCGCAGCAGGATGGCGACCACGCCCAGGTTGTAGAGCGACTCGTACAGGAAGGTGGGGTGGAAGGTGGCGAACTCGGCGTAGCGGTCGGGGCGGTGCTCGGGGTCGACCTCCAGCGCCCAGGGCAGGGTCGTCGGGGTGCCGAACAGCTCCTGGTTGAAGTAGTTGCCCCAGCGGCCGAAGGCCTGGGCCAGGGGGATGGCCGGGATGGCGGCGTCCAGGGCCCGGAGCACGGGCAGGCCGCGCCGGCGGGCCACCCACAGCCCGGTCAGGATCCCGACGGTCAGCCCCCCGTACAGGGCCAGCCCGCCCTGCCAGATGGCGAACACCTCCAGCGGGTTGTCGCGGAAGTCGCCGGTGTGGGTGATCACGTAGCCGAGCCGGCCGCCCAGGAACCCGGCCACCACCCCCCAGATGGCCGGCCGCTCCAGCTCGCCCGGCTTGCCCCCGGCCTGGACCCAGCGCCGGTTGACCAGCCAGAACGCGGCCAGCACGCCCAGGGCGATGCACAGCCCGTACAGGTGGAAGAACAGCGGCCCCAGGCTGAACCCGTTGGCCGGCGGCGCCGGGATGAACGCCGGCATCTAGGGCTCCAGGACCCCGGCCACGGCCTTGTCCACGGCGGCCAGGACCTCGTCGTCGAGCCGGCGGCCGGCGGCGGCGCAGTTGTCCTCCAGCTGCTCGGGCCGGGACGCGCCCACGATCGCCGAGGCCACCACCTCGGTGCGCAGGACCCAGGCCAGGGCCAGCTGGGCCATGCTCAGGCCGGCCTCGTCGGCCACCACCCGCAGCCGCTCGACCGCGTCCAGGACCTCGTCGGTGAGGAAGCGGCCGACGAAGGAGCCCATCTTGCGCGACGCCGCCCGGCTGTCGGCCGGGGGCGTCTCGCCCTTGCGGTACTTGCCGGTCAGCACCCCCTGGGCCAGCGGCGACCACACGACCTGGCCGACCCCCTCGCGGGCGCAGAGGGGCAGCACCTCGGCCTCGATGCGCCGGCGCAGGATCGAGTACTCGGGCTGGTTGGAGACCAGCCGGTCCAGGCCCAGGTCGTCGGCCAGGGCGAGGGCGTCGCCGATCTGGGCGGCGGTCCACTCGCTCACCCCGACGTAGTGGACCTTGCCCTGGCGGACCAGGTCGTCCAGGGCCCGCAGGGTCTCCTCCAGCGGGGTCTCGTCGTCGAAGCGGTGGCACTGGTACAGGTCGAGGTAGTCGGTGCGCAGCCGGCGCAGGCTGGCGTGGCAGGACTCCATGATGTGCTTGCGGGACAGGCCGCGGTCGTTGGGGCCGTCCCCGACCGGGAAGAAGACCTTGGTCGCGAGCACGTAGGAGGAGCGGGGCAGCCCGGCCAGGGCCTCGCCCATGACCTCCTCGGCCGCCCCCCGGCCGTACACGTCGGCGGTGTCGAAGAAGTTCACCCCGAGCTCATAGGCCCGGGCCACGCACGCCTTGGCCCGGTCGGCCTCGACCCCGACCCCGTAGGTCAGCCACGAGCCGAGCCCGATCTCCGACACCCTGACCCCGCTGGCTCCCAGCCGCCGGTACTCCACCTGTCCCCGCGCCTCCTTCAGCTCGTCTCGTGCTCGGGCCGCCTGACCAGCTGGCCGCCCCCGCGGACGACCAGCTCGTCGCGGAGCGCCCACAGGACCGGGAAGAACCGGTAGCGGGTGGTCCGCTGCAGGTAGGCGATGGCCATCCCGCCGGTGCCCCGCGCATGGTCGCCGAGGGTACGCTGCACCAGCGCCACGTGCTCCTGGCGCCAGCGGATCCAGCGCTCGTCGTAGTCCACCAGGGCCTCGCAGACCAGGTAGAAGTCGGTCCGCGGCCCCGGGTCGACGTAGAAGTCGGCCCAGCCGGCGAGGTCGTCGATGCCCAGGCGGGCGGCCGCCCCGGCGTGGGCCTCGGCCAGGGAGCGCTGGGCCAGCCGGGTGGCCAGCGGCTCGGGCAGCCGCCCCCCGTACTCGATCTCCAGGGCCTTGAGGTAGGCCGGCTCGCGCAGCCCCGAGCGCAGCTCCAGCTCCCGGAACTGGACCGACTGGGAGCCTGAGGCCGTGCCCAGGTAGCTGCGGAACTGCTGCAGGTCCCAGGGGGGCAGGCTGTGCAGGCTGCGCATCTGGTCCAGGGCGTGCTCCAGGGTGTGGTTGACCCGCCCGAGCAGGGCCAGGGCGCGCCCGAAGCCGTCGCCGTCGAGCAGCTCCACGATCCGCCCCAGGTCGTGCTGGAGCAGCTTCATCCACAGCTCCAGCGCCTGGTGGACGACGATGAAGTGCAGCTCCTCGGGATGGGGCGGCTCGGAGCGCGGCTGCTGCAGGGCCAGCAGCTCCGGGACCCGGAGATAGCTGCCGTAGGTCAGCTCGTCGGTGTCCATCAGACCCCCCTTGGTCGCGACGGTCGCCGTCAAGAGCCTATCGCTGGTCGATCCGGAATTGCCCGGAGGTCCCGTGCTACTTAGCATGAGGAGTGAGACGGTGGCCTGTCGAAGGGAGCAGCCGGGTGCGCAGGACCGCGATCCTCTTTGGCGGCATCGCCGTGCTCGCCCTGCTGCTGACCCCGGCGACCGGCGCGGCCACCTCGCGCGGGGCCGCCCGGGCGGCCGCGGCCACGGCCGCCGCCCAGCAGCAGCCGGAGGACAGCCCGGCCCTGAACGCCCGCGGCCGCGAGCTGTACCAGAACGCCTGCGCCTCCTGCCACGGCCCCGACCCCAACGGGCCCAGCTACTACCCGACGGTGCCGTCGCTGGCCGACACCGGCGGGGCGGCCGCGGTCAACTGGGCCGTCCGCACCGGCCGGATGCCCTGGAAGGACAACAAGGGCCCGGCCATCGAGCGCGGCGAGCCCCGCTTCAACGACGAGGACATCCGCGCCCTCGCTGTCTATGTCGGCAAGGCGGTCGGGGACGCCCAGATCCCCGACGTCGACCCGGCCCGGGGCGACCTCCAGCGGGGCCGCGAGCTGTACGGCCAGGCGTGCGCGGCCTGCCACGGCATGAACGGGGCCGGGGCCGCCCTTGGCGGCCAGAACATCGCCGTCTCCCTCCAGGACGTGACGCCCCAGGACGTGGCCGAGGCGATCAAGATCGGCCCCGGGCAGATGCCGGTCGGCGGCGGCCTGGCCGACTACGAGTTCGGCACCGCCGACAGCCGCCAGGAGGTCGACGACATCGCCGCCTACGTCGAGAGCCTCCGCACCGACCCCTACAACCGGGGCGGCGCCCCCATCGGCGGCAAGGGACCGGTCCCGGAGGGGTTCGTGGCCTGGGTGATCGGGCTGGGTGTGCTGGTGGTGGCGGCCCGCTGGATCGCCGGGCGCGGCTGAGACCGGCGTGGAAGCGACCGCGAAGTCATGACCGACAGCGACCAGCAGGGGAGCGAGCGGGTGGACGTCGACCGCCAGACCGAGCACGGGCCGGCCAACCGTGAGCTCACGGGGAGCCAGCGCAAGGCCGAGCGCCGCGCCGGCATCGCCCTGGCCGTGGCCATCGTCGCCGGGATCGGGCTGTTCGTCGTCTACTTCTCCGGCGGCCAGACCCAGGTCGAGGGGGTCCTGTTCGGGATCGCCCTCGGCGCCCTCGGGGTCGCCCTCGGCATCTGGGCCAACCACCTGCTCGACGCCCGCGAGGTGGTCGAGGAGCGCCACGAGCTGACCAGCGGCCCGGCCGGCCGCCAGGCCTTCGGGGACGCCCTGGCCGAGGAGGTCGGCCCGGTCATCGGCCGCCGCTCGATGCTGCTCAAGCTGCTCATCGGCGCCGGCGGTGCCCTCGGGCTGGCCCTGCTGCTGCCGGTGCTGTCGCTGGGCCCGGCCCCGGGCGACACCCTCAAGGTGACCCCCTGGGCCAGGGGCAAGCGGGTGGTCGACGAGGAAGGCGAGCTGGTCGAGCTCAACCAGGTCCCCGAGGACGGCTTCCTGACCGTGTTCCCCGAGGGCAACGAGGGCGCCGCCGACGCCCAGGCGCTGCTCATCCGGGTCCGCCCTGGATCGCTCAAGCTGCCTCCCGAGCGCCTGGCCGGCGTGCCCGAGGGCACCCATGTGGCCTACTCCAAGATCTGCACCCACGCCGGCTGCCCGGTGGGGCTGTACCGGGCCGAGAGCCAGTCGCTCATCTGCCCCTGCCACCAGTCGCAGTTCGACGTGTCCGACGGGGCCAAGCCGTACTTCGGGCCCGCGGCCCGCCCCCTGCCCCAGCTGCCACTGGGGGTCGACGAGGAGGGCATCCTGGTCGCCCAGGGTGACTTCCCCGAGCCGGTCGGGCCCGCGTTCTGGGACATGAATCGAGGCAAGTGATGAGCA
This sequence comes from uncultured Actinomycetes bacterium, assembly GCA_937881255.1. Taxonomy (GTDB): domain Bacteria; phylum Actinomycetota; class CALGFH01; order CALGFH01; family CALGFH01; genus CALGFH01. The sequence continues at coordinate 183 of CALGFH010000272.1, read as the reverse complement.
CCATGATGGAGCGGTCGTTCAAGTACCTGGACGAGCGGCTGGGCACGGCCAGCCTGGCCCGAGCGACCCTGCGCAAGGTGTTCCCCGACCACTGGTCGTTCCTGCTCGGCGAGATCGCCCTGTTCAGCCTGGTGGTGCTGATCTTCACCGGCGTCTTCCTGACCTTCTTCTACACCCCGTCGG
>CALGFH010000271.1 GCA_937881255.1 uncultured Actinomycetes bacterium | reverse complement strand
GCGATCCGCAGCGGCATGACCAGGGGGGCGACCGGGGGCAGGAACGACGACACCCTGGCCAGGGTGGAGTCCGCGCCCGAGACCGAGCTCGTGAAGGCCACGAAGAAGGACGCGATCATGAGCAGGTTCAGCGGGGTGGCGGTGTTCTGGAGCTCCTCCTGGCGGGAGACGATGGCTCCGGCCACGGCGAACATGCTGGAGTAGAAGGCGTAGCCGAGCAGGAACCAGAGCAGCACCGAGCCGATCGTGCCCCAGGCGTCCGGCGGCAGGGTGATGGCGTTGCTGGCCACGGCCACGGCCAGCCCGACGGCGCCGATCACGGCCAGCTGGAGCAGGCCGACCAGGCCGACGCCGATGATCTTGCCGGCCAGCAGCTGCACCGGCCGGACGGCGGCCAGCAGCACCTCAACGACCCGGGTCGACTTCTCCTCGACCACGCCCATGGCCACCGCGAAGCAGTAGCCGATCAGCTGGCCGTAGAGCAGGAACACGGCCACGGTGGCGATCGTCCGCTTGGACCGGGCGTCCTCGTCGACCGGCTCGAGGCTGCGCACGGGCAGCGGGGGAGGGGCGAGGGCGGCCTGGATCTCGGCGGGTGGGACCCCGGCGCCCTGCAGGGTCTCCTGGGCCCTGGCCGCCCGGGAGGCGGCCTGCACCAGCAGGCTGAGCTGCTCGTCGGGCTCGGCCTGGGCCACCATCTCGCGGCCGTCGATCACGGCCAGGTCGAGGTCGCCGTCGCGCACGGCCGCCTCGGCCTCGGCGGCGCCGGCCGGCTGCTGGAGGTCGATGCGGATGTCGAGCGCCTCGCCCTGGGCGGTCAGGACCGGCCCGAGCGGCTGGGAGGCGGCGCCGGTCAGGCCGACGTCGAACTCGGTGGGGTCGTCGGACCCGAGCAGCTTGGGCACGAAGATGATGGCGATCAGGATGGCCAGGGTGACCAGGGTCGAGATCAGGAACGACCGGTCGCGCCGGGTCCGCTCGACCAGCTCCCGCCTGGCCGTCAGCTTGATGCCGTCGAAGGTCTTCATCTGTGACGTCCTCATTCCTGCACCGCCTGCCGGAAGAGCTGGGCCAGGGACGGCTGCACGGCGCTGAACAGGGTGACCCGCCCGGCCGCCCTGGCCGCGTCGAGCACCCGCTGCTCGTCGCCATCGACGGCCAGCACCACCCGCCCGTTGTGCTTCTCCAGCACCGTCACCCCCTCCAGGCCGGCCGCCCAGTCGGCGGTCGCGTCGGCCACCTCCACCTGGTAGCGGCGCTCGCCGCCGGTGGTCCGCAGCTCCTCGACCGGCCCGGCCGCGACCAGGCGGCCGCGGTTGATGATCGCCACCGCCTCGCACAGCCGCTCCACCAGCTCCAGCTGGTGGCTGGAGAAGATCACCGGGATGCCGTCGGCGGCCCGGTCGGACAGCACCTCGGCCAGCACGTCGACCCCGACCGGGTCCAGGCCCGAGAAGGGCTCGTCCAGGACCAGGACCTCGGGGTTGTGGACCAGGGCGGCGGCCAGCTGCACCCGCTGCTGGTTGCCGAGCGACAGCTGCTCGACCCGGTCGCCGGCCCGGTCGGCAACGCCCAGCCGCTCGATCCAGTAGCCGGCGGCGCTGACGGCGTCGGTGGCCGAGAGGCCGTGCAGGCGCGCGAAGTACTCGAGCTGGTCGCGGACCCGCATCTTGGGGTACAGGCCGCGCTCCTCGGGCATGTAGCCGAAGCGGCGGCGGGTCTCGGCGTCGACCGGCCGGCCGCGCCAGCGCACCTCGCCCCGGTCCGGCTCCAGCACGCCGAGCACGATCCGCATGGTGGTGGTCTTGCCGGCGCCGTTCGGTCCGACGAACCCGAACATCTGGCCTTCCCGGACGGTGAACGACAGGTCGTCGAGAGCGACGACGTCGCCGTAGCGGCGGGTCAGTCCCTGCAGCTCGAGCACGTTTCCGCCTTCCTCCTTCGGCCTGTCCCCCCTGGCGGGCACCATATCAGCGGGCCCGGGCGGCGCCGTCGGCCCGCAGGCCGATGTTGGCGTCGTCCTCGGGGTGGAGCCCGGGAGTGGGGACTCGGCGGCCAGGACCAGTGGCGGGAGCAGGGGCGTGCGTACTTACGCGGGCTTGAATCCGCCCACGTACACTAGGGATGTCAGGTCGAGGGGAGTAGCCCTCCGACGCTCCGTCAGCACGCCGCAGCCTGCGCGGCCGGGGCTCGGGCCACGTCCTTTGGCGGCGAGACTTCGACCCGACCGGTTCGCCCGGCCGTGGACGGGCGCCTTGCAGGCACAGGAGTCATGAGAATGACCGGCAGGAACTATCTGAAGACCACGCTGCTGCTGGCCGGCCTGAGCGGGCTGCTGCTGGCCATCGGCTCGTTCCTCGGCGGCAACTGGATCACGATCATGCTGGTCGTGGCCATCGTGATGAACGGCATCGCCTACTTCTTCTCCGACAAGATCGCCATCCGGGCCGCAAGGGCGGTGCCGGTCTCGGAGGCCCAGTTCCCCGAGCTGTACCAGATCGTCAAGGGCCTGGCCGACAAGGCCGGCATCCCCATGCCGCGGCTGTACGTCTCGCCCAGCCCGCAGCCGAACGCCTTCGCCACCGGCCGCAACCCCCAGAACGCCGCGGTCGCGGTCACCCAGGGCATCCTGCCCATCCTCGACCGGCGCGAGCTGGAGGGCGTGCTCGCCCACGAGCTGTCGCACGTGCAGAACCGCGACATCCTGATCTCGTCGGTGGCCGCCACCATCGGCGCCGTGATCACCTGGGTCGCCCACCTGGCCATCTTCGTCCCGATCGGCGGCGACGACGACGACGGCGGCAACCCGATCGCGGCCCTGCTGATGATCATCCTGGCCCCGATCGCGGCCATGCTGATCCAGATGGCCGTCTCGCGCAGCCGCGAGTTCGGCGCCGATCTGACCGGAGCCCGGCTCATCCACGACCCGCGCGCCCTGGCCAGCGCCCTGCGCAAGATCGAGGCCTACTCGCGCGGCACCCCGCCGGCGACCACCAACCCCTCCACCGCCCACCTGTTCATCTCCAACCCGTTCAGGGGCGGGGCCGGCGTCGGCCGCCTGTTCTCGACCCACCCGAGCACCACCGAGCGGGTCGAGCGCCTGGAGCGCATGGCCTACGACGGCTGATCTCCGGCCGGTTCGACCTCGGTCAGCCGCCGGCTGAGGAAGGCCTGCTCGACCGGCTCTTGACCTCGGTCAGCCGCCGGCTGAGGAAGGCCTGCTCGACCGGGTTGGCGGTCAGCTCGAGGGCGCGGCGGTAGGCGGCGGCCGCCTCCGGGTCGCGGCCCAGGCGGCGCAGCAGGTCGGCCCGGGCGGCGTGGAGGAGATGGTAGCCGTCCAGCGCCCCGGAGCCGGCCAGGGGGTCCATCAGGTCGAGGCCGGCCGCCGGGCCCTCGACCATGGCCACCGCCACCGCCCGGTTGAGGGCCACCACCGGCGACCCGGCCACCACCATGAGCTGGTCGTAGAGGAGGGCGATGCGCCGCCAGTCGGTGGCCGCGGCCGTGGGCGCGACCGCGTGCAGGGCGGCGACGCAGGCCTGGAGCCGGTAGGGGCCAGGGGGGCCGCGGCGCATCGCCTGGTCGAGCAGCCCGATGCCCTCGTGGATCTTGTCCCGGTCCCAGCGGTCCCGGTCCTGGTCCTCGAGCAGGACCAGCTCGCCGGCGGGGCCGACCCGCCCCTCCCGGCGGGCGTCGTGCAGCAGCAGCAGGGCCAGCAGCCCCAGCGCCTCGCCCTCGTCGGGCATCAGCTCGGCCAGGACCCGCCCCAGGCGCACCGCCTCGGCGCACAGCTCCCGCCTGACCAGGGCGTCCCCGGCGCTGGCGGCATAGCCCTCGTTGAAGATCAGGTAGAGGACGGCCAGCACCGAGCCGAGCCGCTCCGGCAGCAGGTGGTCGGGAGGCACCCGGTAGGGGATGGCGGCGTCGCGGATCTTGCGCTTGGCCCGGACCAGCCGCTGGGCCATGGTCGCCTCCGGGAGCATGAAGGCGTGGGCGATCTCGGGCGTGGACAGCCCCCCGAGGGTGCGGAGGGTCAGGGCGACCCTGGCCTCGGGCGACAGGGCCGGGTGGCAGCAGGTGAAGATCAGCCGCAGCCGGTCGTCGGCGATGGTGTGCATCTCGGTGTCCTGGCCGCGGGCCGCCTCGAGCAGGGCCAGGGTGGCCCGGCGCTCGGCCAGCCCGCGCTCGCGGCGGAGCCGGTCGATGGCCTTGTTGCGGGCGGTGGTGATGATCCAGGCCCCGGGCCGGTCGGGGACGCCCGCGGTCGGCCAGCGTTGGACGGCGACCAGGAAGGCCTCCTGGACCGCCTCCTCGGCGAGGTCGAAGTCGCCGAGGACGCGGATGAGGGTGGCCACGGCCTGCCCGGACTCCTCCCGGAACACCCGCTCGACCAGCGCACGGGTATCGGCGGCCACCCTCACCCCCCGTCTGTCAGGACGGCATGTCCATCTCCATGACCGGCCGGACCTCGATCGACCCGCCGCGGACGTCGGGGATCCGGGTGGCGATCTCGATCGCCTCGTCCAGGTCCTTGGCCTCGACGACGTAGAAGCCGCCGAGCTGCTCCTTGGTCTCGGCGAACGGCCCGTCGGTGCTCAGCGTCTCGCCGTCGCGCACCCGCACGGTGGTGGCGGTGGCGGTCGGCTGCAGGGCCTCGCCCGACCGCATGATGCCGCGGTCGACGATGTCCTTGGTGAAGGCCATGTAGTCCTGGAACTGCGTCTGGGCCTGCTCCTCGCTCTGGTTGGCCCAGTCCTGCTCGCTGGCGTAGATCAGCAGCGCGTAGCGCATGCTCCCCTCCCTTGGGATCGGGGCGGCGCGGTTCGCCGCCCTCTATGCAACCGACGAGCGGCCAGGTCCGAAATCGACACCCCCGCCAGATTTCCTCAGCGATAGTTCGTGAAGCGCAGCGGCAGGCCCTCGTCGCGCTCCTTGAGCAGGGCGATCGCCTGCTGGAGGTCGTTCTTGCTCTTGCCCGTGACCCGGAGCTGGTCGCCCTGGACCTGGGCCTGGATCTTGAGCCCGGACTGCCGCAGGGTCTTGGCCAGCGCCTTGGCCTTGTCCTCGGGGATCCCCTCGAGGAACGAGCACTCCACCCGGTAGTTGCCGCCGCCGGCCGGCCGCGGCTCCGACGAGGTCAGCGCCTTGAGCGAGACCGACCGCTTCACCAGCTTGTCCTTGAACACGTCGAGGGCGGCCAGCGCCCGCTGATCGGTCTTGGACAGGATCACCACCTCCTCGCCCGACCAGGCCAGCGAGGTACCGGTGTTCTTGAAGTCGAAGCGCTGCGACAGTTCCTTTCTTGCCTGGTTGACCGCGTTGTCGACCTCTTGGCGGTCGACCTTGGCGACGACGTCGAACGAGGAGTCGGCCACGGCATTCCTCCTTCCTCTGACCCCGGAGGGACGCTAGCAGACCGCGGGCCGCAGGGTGCGCCGGCCACACAGGGCGGTTGGTCATGGACGATTTTGGGTAGTCGATCGTCTCCGGTCACGAATGGGAGGAAGGCGTGGGATTCACCCGGCAGTTCAGCGGTGGCTTCGAGGACGTCGCCGACGCCAGGCGGTTCGTGGCCGCCACCCTGCTGCGCGACTCCGAGCTCTACGAGGCGGCCCGGCTGCTGGTCGACGAGGCCATCACCAACCCGCTGCTGCACAGCGAGGCCTGCGAGACCGTCCGCACCTTCCAGGTGACCATCGCCTTCCGCCCCGACCTGCTCCACGTCGAGGTCCACGACAGCGGGTCCCCGCAACCCCTCGACCGGGACGGCGCCCGGCCGGCCTCGGTGGCCGGCCGCAGCCTCGAGCTGTTCGACGCCCTGGCCCTCGACTGGGACTCCTCGGCAGAGCCGGGCAGACCCGGCCACGTGGTCTGGTTCGAGCTGGAAGCGTGACAGGTTCGTGGTTGTTAGTCGGCTATGGGGGCCGGTATCATCCGCCCTCGATCCAGGCAGGGTGCCCGAGCGGCCAAAGGGAGCGGTCTGTAAAATCGCCGGCATTGCCTACACAGGTTCGAATCCTGTCCCTGCCACACTA
>CALGFH010000270.1 GCA_937881255.1 uncultured Actinomycetes bacterium | reverse complement strand
GGCAAGATCACCGGCGAGGAGGACCGCTACTCGCACACCGACCTGTGGGACTTCGACGCCAACGTCGACGGCTCCAAGAAGCTGTTCGAGCTGCTGACCCCGGCCCTCCAGGCCAAGGACGCGGCCCTCACCGCCGAGATCGCGGCCGGGTTCGCCGCGGTCGACAAGAGCCTGTCCGAGTACGCCAACGCCGACGGGAGCTTCGACTCCTACACCGCCCTCAAGGCCGCCGACAAGACCCGCATGCAGGCCGAGCTGGCCGACCTGTCCGAGAAGCTGGCCCGCATCCCCGGGGTGCTCGGCCTCAAGGGCTGACCCGTCCATGAGCGGCGACCGACCGCCCGAGGAGCGCCCGGCCCGGCTCGGCCGGCGGGCCTTCCTCGGGTCGGCGGCGCTCGGGTCGGCCGCCCTGGGCGCGGCCGCCCTGGCCGCCTGCACCTCGGACGAGGAGCCGCGCGGGCCAGGGCCGGGGCGCCAGGTGCCGTTCCTCGGCAGCCACCAGCCCGGGATCGACACCCCGGCGGCCCGCTTCGGCCTGCTGGCCGCCTTCAACCTGGTCCACGAGGACCGGGCCCGCCTGGCCAAGAGCCTCCGCGACCTCACCGACGAGGCCCGGGGGCTGATGGAGGCCCGTCCGCCGGAGCGGCGTGACACCGCCTACCCGCCGACCGAGACCGGCATCCTCGGGCCCGACGGGCGGACCGACGGCCTGGCCGTCACCGTCAGCGTGGGGGCGTCGCTGTTCGACGACCGCTTCGGGCTGGGCGACCGCCAGCCCAGGGAGCTGGTCCGGATGCCGTTCCTGTCCAACGACCGGCTCGACCCGGCCCAGACCCACGGCGACCTGCTGCTGGCCCTCTCGGCCGACCAGCCCGACGTGCTGCTCCACGCCCTGCGCCAGCTCATGCGCAGGACCAGGGACAACCTGGTCCTGCACTGGATGCTGGACGGCTACAACCGTCCCGACGCCAAGCCGGTGCCGGGCCGGACCGACAACCGCAACCTGCTCGGCTTCAAGGACGGCACGGCCAACCTCGACATCACCGACAAGGCCCTGATGGACGAGCTGATCTTCGTCGGGGCCGACGACGGCGAGCCGGCCTGGGCGGTCGGTGGCAGCTATCAGGCGGTCCGGATCATCCGCATGTTCGTCGAGTTCTGGGACCGCACCCCCCTGAACGAGCAGCAGAAGATCATCGGCCGCGACAAGGCCAGCGGGGCCCCCCTCGGCCAGGACCGCGAGAGCGACGACCCCGGCTACGCCGAGGACCCCGCCGGCCGGCACGTCCCCCTGGACGCCCACATCCGCATGGCCAACCCGCGGACCTCCGAGACGGCCGGCAGCCGCATCCTGCGCCGCGGCTTCAACTTCTCCCGCGGCTTCGACAACGCCGGGCGGCTCGACCAGGGCCTGGCCTTCGTCAGCTACCAGAAGAGCCTGACCAGGGGGTTCCTGGCCGTCCAGGCCCGGCTCAAGGGCGAGCCCCTCGAGGAGTACATCCTCCCGGTGGGGGGCGGCTTCTTCTTCGCCCTCCCCGGCGTCACCTCAGAGGACGCCTGGCTCGGCCAGCAGCTGCTCGCCTGAGGGCGGTTACCGCCCCGTTGGCGGCGGCGGCCATCCTCGCGGGGTTCGCGACTCCTGGAGGTTGCCATGGCCAAGCTGGAGCGCCGGCGCCCACGGTGGCTGCCCGGCCTCGCGGTCCTGCTCGCGCTCGTGCTGGCCGGCTGCGGGCCCTCGGGCACCGACGGCGGCCAGCACCAGGAGCACGCCGCCCAGCCGGCCCACGACATGGAGGCCATGGGGATCCAGCCGATCGAGGCCACCGGCGCCAGGGCGCCCCGGCTGACCCTGACGGCGACGCCCGACTCGATGGGCGGGTTCAACCTCCGGGTCGGGATGGCCAACTTCCGGCTCGCCCCCGAGCACACCGGCGACCGGCCGGTCGCCGGCGAGGGGCACCTGCACCTGTACGTCGACGGGACCAAGCACACCCGGCTCTACGGCCGCTGGTTCTACCTGGACGGGCTCACCCCCGGCGCCCACACCCTGCGGGTCGAGGCGGTGGCCAACAACCACGCCCCCTACCACCGCGACGGCGAGCCGGTGTTCGCCATCACCGCCGTCCAGGCGGGCTGACCCGGCCGGTCCCGCGACCGGGCGCTCCGCTGTCCGGTCTGTCGGGTAAGGTAGGGGGCATGTGCGGACGGTTCAGCTCCACGAGCCAACTCCAGTTCCTGCTCGAGCAGTTCCGGGCCGAGCCCCTGGGGGTCGAGGGCCACCAGCCGAGCTGGAACGTCGCCCCGGCCAGCGACATCCTGGTCGTGACGGCCTCGGCCGACGGCGCCCGGCAGCTCCGCGCCCTCAAGTGGGGGCTGGTGCCGCGCTGGGCCAAGGACCCCAGCGGGGCCAACCGGATGATCAATCTCAGAGCCGAGACGGTGCGGGAGAAGAAGGGCTGGAAGAGCACCCTGGCCCGCAAGCGCTGCATCATCCCCATCGACGGCTTCTACGAGTGGCAGGATCAGGGCAAGGGCCAGCGCAAGCAGCCCTTCTACATCACCTCCCGCGACTTCACCCCGCTCGCCCTGGCCGGTCTCTGGGCGACCTGGCGCGACCCGTCCGCGGCCAAGGACGAGGACGGCGGCGGAGGCGGCGACGAGCTGTTCACCTGCACCATCCTGACCACCTCGGCCAACGACCTGATGGAGTCGGTGCACCACCGCATGCCGGTGATCCTGGCCCCCGAGGACTGGGACGCCTGGCTCGACCCGGAGAACACCGACACCGAGGAGCTGGCCAAGCTGCTGGTCCCGGCCCCCGAGGAGATGCTGACCCTCTGGCCGGTGGACAAGGCCGTCGGCAACGTCCGCAACAACCGCCCCGAGCTCCAGGAGCCGCTCGAGGGCCACCAGCCGATCACGGCCTAGCAGGGCAAGGGACGGCAGTAGACTCTGGCCATGCGCTATGGCCCGCGGTTCGAGTTCGCCCGCCGCCAGGACGGCCGCCGCGTGGCCTACCAGGTGGCCGGGGAGGGCGACCTCGACCTCGTCTTCCTGTTCGGCTGGCCGACCCACCTGGGGCTGATGTGGGAGGACCCGTCGTTCGCGGCCTTCCTGGGCAAGCTCTCGTCGTTCTCCCGGCTGATCCTGTACGACCGGTCGGGCGGCGGCCTGTCGGACCGCGGGCCGGGCGGGTACGTGTTCGAGGACGAGATGGACGACGTCCGGGCGGTCCTGGAGGCGGTCGGCTCGGAGCGGGCCGCCCTGTTCGGCTGCCACACCGGCGGCCGGCTGGCCCTGCTGATGGCGGCGACCTACCCCGACCAGGTGTCGGGGGTGGTGACCTTCGGGTCGCACCCGGCCACCCTCCGCGACGAGGACTACCCCTGGGGGACGACCGTCGAGGAGCACGAGGGCCTGCTGGCGATGATCAGGTCGGGAGGGGCCTTCGACGACGGCGCCCGGTTCCTGGAGATGGTGGCGCCGCGGGAGGCCGGCGACGCCTCGGTGGCCCACTGGCTGCGGATGTTCATCGTCTCGGCGGCCACCTTCGCCGAGCAGTACGAGGGGATCCGGTCCCTGGGCCCGGTGGACATCCGCGGGCTGCTCGGCTCCGTCCAGGCACCCGTCCTGGTGCTGCACCGGACCGGGGACCGGGCGGCCGACGTCCGGGCCAGCCGCTACATGGCCGAGCGCATCCCCGGGGCCCGCTTCGTCGAGCTGCCCGGCGACGCCCACTTCCCCTTCTTCGGTGACCAGGACGCCGTGGTCGGGCTGACCCAGGAGTTCCTCACCGGGGTCACCCCGGTGCTGGAGCCCGACCGGGTCCTGGCCACGGTGCTGTTCACCGACATCGTCGACTCGACCAGGCTGGCCGCCGAGCTGGGCGACCGGCGCTGGCACCGGGTCCTGGAGCGGCACAACGCCGCCGTCCGTTCCTGCCTGGCCCGGCACCGGGGTCGCGAGGTCACGACCACCGGGGACGGGTTCCTGGCCACCTTCGACGGGCCGGCCCGGGCCATCCGGGCCGCCGACGCCATCCGGGCCGGGCTGCGGGACCTGGACCTGGAGGTCCGGGCGGGGCTGCACACCGGCGAGTGCGAGCTGCTGGGCGATGATATCGGCGGGATCGCCGTCCACATCGCCGCCCGCGTCCTTGGCCAGGCCGGGGCGGGGGAGATCGTCTGCTCGCGGACGGTCAAGGACCTGGTCGCCGGGTCCGGGTTCGCCTTCGCCGACCGCGGCACCCACAGCCTCAAGGGCGTCCCCGACTCCTGGCAGCTCTATGCGGTCGAGCTGGCCGA
>CALGFH010000269.1 GCA_937881255.1 uncultured Actinomycetes bacterium | reverse complement strand
GGCTGGGGGGCCGCCCCGCAACTCCCGCCAGGGGGGCGGGCGCGGGGTGGGCCGCTGGCCGGGGGGGCGGACGTGCTCCGGGGGATCGGGCTGTTCCTGGGAACGCCCGGGGTGCGGCTGCTCGGGATCGTGCCCGTGCTGCTGGCCGCGCTGGTGGTGCTGGCGCTGCTCGGGGTGCTGGTGGTCTACCTCGACGAGCTGGCCGACGCCCTGACCCCGTTCGCCGACCGCTGGGACGAGAGCAGCCGCACCCTGATCCGGGTCGGCACCGGGCTGGCCGTGCTGCTGGGGTCGACGGCCGTGCTGGTGGTGTCGTTCACGGTCATCGCCCAGATCATCGGCCAGCCCTTCTACGAGCGGATCTCGGACCGGATCGAGCACCAGCTGGGCGCCGTGCCGGCCGGCGCCGACGCCCCCTGGTGGCGGACCTTCCCGAGGGCCTCGCTGGAGTCGGCCCTGCTGCTGGCCATGACCCTGGCCTGCTCGGCGCCGCTGTTCGTGCTCGGGCTGTTCCCGGTGTTCGGCCAGACCGTCGTCCCGGTCCTCCAGGCCCTGGTGGCCGGGTTCTTCCTGGCCGTCGAGCTGCTGGCCATCCCGCTGGAGCGGCGCGGCCTGCGCCTGGCCGGCCGGCTCCGGTTCGTGTGGCGGCACCGGGCCCAGACCCTCGGGTTCGGGCTCACCGCCTTCTTCCTGTTCCTGGTCCCGCTGATGAACGTGCTGGCCCTGCCGGGCGCCGTCGTCGGGGCGACCCTGCTGGTGCGGCGGCTCAGCGGCGACCCGGCCGGGCCGCCCGGACCACGGTGAGCCGCGAGGCCCGGAAGATGCGGCGGCGGCCGCTGACCAGGTTGGTCAGGTCGTAGGCGGGGTCGTCGGGCCCGGAGTTGGCCACCTCACCGGTCACCCGCCAGACGCCCCGCTCCCCCTGCCCCGGCTTGCGGACCTTCACCTCGCTCCCCGTCTCGATGTCCTGCATTCCAGGGATCTGGACCTCCACGCCAGCCTCCTTCAGCGGCGGATTCGAACTCATGTTCGAGTGTACCCCAGGCACGGGTCATTCAGAAGTCCAGGTCGAGGCCGCCGCCACCACCGCCCCCGCTGTGCTTGTGGGGGGCGACCCCCTGGCCTTCGCTGGCCTGGACGACCACGAACCCTGAGCCGGCGAAGGCCAGCTGGACGGCCTCGCCGCTGCCCCGGCCGACCAGGGCGCCGAGCTTCATGGTGCGGTGGATGCTGGTCTGGAGGCCGGCGCTCCAGGCGATGGCGGCCTGGGCGTCGACGTAGGTCGGGGCGTCGGTCTGGAGCACCACCGGGGTGCCGTGGGCGGTGATGGCCACCCAGCCGGTCCCCTGGAGGATGGTGTTGAACAGCCCCCCGGCGAACATCGACGCCCCTTCGATCTTGCGGATGTCCCAGGTCAGCGTCGGTTCGAAGGCCAGGATGCTGTGGCCGTTGACGCTGAGGGCGTCGCCCTCCTCCAGCCGCAGCAGGTGGACCTCGGCGGCGAAGTTGGCCAGGAACAGGTCGCCCTTGCCGCGGCAGCGCATCAGCGGCACGCCCTCGCCGGTGACGGCCTTCTTGAGCATCCGGCCGATGCCGCCCGAGCCCTGGTACTCGAAGTCGACCTGGCCCTGGAAGGCGACCATCGTGCCCTGGCGGGCCATCACCTCCCCGTCCAGGGCGACCCGGAGCATGCGCGAGTTCTGCAGGGCGAAGCCCTCGCCCGAGGTCGCCTCGAGGTTGCCGCCGAACAGCTCGCTCCGCACCCGTCGCATCTCCTTGCTCGCAACCGACCCGGGCACTCCTACCCGAAGCGGGCGGCGATGTCCAGCACCTCCGCCAGGTCGCCGGTTGCCGTTGCGCGGCCGCCGCCGGGCACCTAGATTCGGGCTATGACCGCCGAGCCGGGTTCCGAGCCGACCTTCGACCTCGACCACTACCTGAGCCTTCCGCGGGTGGCCGGCCTGGCCCTGGCCCCCGACGGCCGCCGCCTGGTGACCTCGGTGGCCACCCCGGCCCCGGACGGCAAGAAGTTCCGCAGCGCCCTCTGGGAGCTCGACCCGGACGGCCGGGCGGCCCCCAGGCGGCTCACCCGCTCGGCCCCCGGCGAGGCCAACGCCGCCTTCCTGCCCGACGGCTCGCTGCTGTTCACCTCGGCCCGCGAGGACGCCGAGGCCGCCCCCGACGACACGCCCGAGGGCGAGGTGGCGCGGCTGTGGCTGCTGCCCGCCGGCGGCGGCGAGGCCCGCCCGGTGGCCGCCACCCCGGCCGGGATCGACCTGCTGCGGGTGGCCCGCGACGCCGGCACGGTGGTGTACCGCACCGACGTCCACCCCGGGGCCGACGACCTGGAGGCCGACGAGCGCCGCGACAAGGCCCGCGGCGACGCCGGGGTCAGCGCGCTGCTGTTCGAGACCTACCCCATCCGCTACTGGGACCACTACCTGGGGCCGAGGGAGCCGCGGCTGTTCGCGGCCGCCCCCCCGGCCGGCGAGGAGCGGATGACCCCGGGCCGGCCGCTGACCCCGGCCCCGGGCCGGGCCCTCGACGAGGTCGACGTGGCCGTCACCCCCGACGGCGGGACCGTGGTCTGCGGCTGGGACACCGGCGAGGTCGGCAACCCGCGCTCGCTGCTGGTGGCGATCGACGTGGCCGGCGGCGAGCGGCGGGTGCTGCTGGACGACCCGGCGTCCTCGGTCGGCCGGGTCGCCTGCTCCCCCGACGGCCGGCTGGTGGTGTGCGAGCGGATCTGGCACGGCGACCCCGGCAACGCCCTCGACGTCGGCCTGTGGCTGGTCGACCTGGCCAGCGGCGAGGGCCGCGACCTGGCCGCCGGGCTCGACCTGTGGCCGCTGGAGCCGGTCTGGGCGGCCGACAGCCGGGCGGTGTTCTTCGTCGCCGACGCCGACGGGCGCACCCCGGTGTTCCGGGTCGAGGTCGGCGGCCAGGACGAGGGGCGGGTGACCCGGCTCAGCGCCGAGGGCGCCTTCTCCGACCTCTGCCCGGACCCGGGCGGGGGGCGGCTGTACGCCCTGCGGGCCACCATGGCCTCCCCGGCCGAGGCGGTCGCCCTCGACACCGCCGCCGCCGACCAGGAGCCCTCCCCGCTGCCGACCCCCGGCCTGCCCCTGGCCGTGCCCGGCTCCCTGACCGAGGTCGAGACCCAGGCCGGCGACGGCACCCGGCTGCGGGGCTGGCTGGTCCTGCCCGCTGGCGCCTCGGCGGCCCGCCCGGCCCCGCTGGTGGCGTTCATCCACGGCGGGCCGCTGTCGTCCTGGTCGGGGTGGAGCTGGCGCTGGAACCCGTGGCTGCTGGCCGCCCGCGGCTACGCCGTGCTGCTCGGCGACCCGGCCCTGTCCACCGGCTACGGGCAGTCGTTCGTGGAGCGGGGCCGGGGCCGCTGGGGGGCCGAGCCCTTCACCGACCTGATGGCCCTGGTCGACGCGGCCGTGGCCCGCCCCGAGGTCGACCAGGAGCGGACGGCGGCCATGGGCGGGTCGTTCGGCGGCTACATGGCCAACTGGGTGGCCGGCCAGACCGACCGCTTCCGCTGCATCGTCACCCACGCCAGCATCTGGTCGCTGGAGCAGTTCCACGGCACCACCGACCACGCCGCCTGGTGGGAGCGGGAGTTCGGCTCGCCCGAGGCGATGCCCGAGCGCTACCGGGACCACTCCCCCGACCGCAACCTGGACCGGATCCGCACGCCCATGCTGGTCATCCACGGCGAGCGCGACCACCGGGTGCCGATCGGCGAGGCCCTGCGGCTCTGGACCGACCTGACCCGCTCGGGGGTGGAGGCCAAGTTCCTCTACTTCCCCGACGAGAACCACTGGATCCTGACCCCGCCCCACGTCCGCGTGTGGTACGAGACGGTGCTCGCCTTCCTCGACCAGCACGTCCTCGGCAAGGACTGGGTCCGCCCGGAGCTGCTCTAGAGCATCAGTCATGGATCCGGCGCCGCATGCAGCGCCAGGCCGTTCGTGCGGCCAGGGACAGTTGCGCGCCGCCCCCCGCGACCACACAATCGCTCGAACCGGGATGCTTGACCGGTGCTCTAGAGGCCAGGAGGCCGCGTGCTCGACCCGTCCAAGGAGGCCCACGCCCACGCCGACCGGCGCCTGCGCTCCGAGCAGGTGGCCTGGCTGACCACCGTCCGGGCCGACGGCCAGGCCCAGAGCACGCCGGTGTGGTTCCTGTGGGACGGCGAGACGTTCCTGCTCTACAGCCAGCCCGGCGCCCAGAAGGTGCGCAACGTCAGCGCCAACCCCAAGGTGTCGCTGCACCTGGGCGACGACGGGGCCGGCGACGACATCGTCACCTTCGAGGGCGCGGCCGCGGTCGAGCCCGACACCCCCCGGGCCGACCGGGTGGCGGAGTACCTGGCCAAGTACCAGACGGCGATCGAGGCCCTTGGATATGAGCCGGGGCCGTTCGCCCGGACCTACTCGACGGCCATCCGGGTCCGGCCGACCCGGGCCCGGATCTGGTAGGCCGATGGCCCTGGCGCCGGAGATCCGGGCCCTGCTCGACCAGATGGGCGGGTCGGGCCGGCCGCCGCTGCACCACCAGTCGGTCGCGCAGGCCCGGGCGTTCCATGTCGAGGACGCCCCCGCCCTGAACGGGCCGGCGGCGCCGGTGGCCTCGGTCCAGGACCGGGTCGTGCCCGGGCCGGCGGGCGAGCTGCCGGTGCGGGTCTACACCCCCGAGGGCGAGCCGCCGTTCCCGATCGTGGTCTTCTTCCACGGCGGCGGCTGGGTGGTCGGGACCCTGGACAGCTACGACCCGCTGTGCCGGGCCCTGGCCGCGGCCGTGCCGGCGGTGGTGGTGTCGGTGGGCTACCGGCTGGCCCCCGAGGACCGCTGGCCGGCCGCGGTCGAGGACGCGTACGCGGCCACCCTGTGGGCGTCGCGCAAGGCGGCCGAGCTGGGCGGCGCCCAGCACCGGCTGGCCGTGGCCGGGGACAGCGCCGGCGGCAACCTGGCCGCGGTGGTCGCCCTGGGCGCCCGCGACCGGGGCGGGCCGCCGATCGCCTTCCAGCTGCTGGTGTACCCGGTGCTGGACGCGGCCGGCGACACCGGCTCCTGGCGCGACCACGCCGAGGGCTTCTACCTGACCGCGGCCGGGATGCGCTGGTACTGGGACCACTACCTGGGGCCGGCCGACGGCTCGGCCCCCGACGCCTCACCCCTGCGGGCCGCCTTCCTCGGCGGGCTCCCGCCGGCCCTGGTCATCGGGGCCGAGCACGACATCCTCCGCGACGAGGGCGAGGCGTACGCGGCCAGGCTCCGCGACGCCGGGGTCGCGGCCACCGCCAGCCGCTACCCCGGGGTCGTCCACGGCTTCTTCCGCTGGCGGGCCCTGACCGGCGCCGCCGACGCCGCCCTCCAGGAGGCCGCCGCCGCCCTGCGGTCGGCCCTGGCCGGTCCCTAGTCGGGGATCTCGATCTTGTCGAGCCCCTTCTCGGCGGCCGGGAACTTGGGGTTCATGGCCTCCAGGGTGTCGGCGATGGTCCGGGCCACGACCAGGTTGCGGTACCACTTCTTGTTGGCCGGGATCACGTACCAGGGCGCATAGGCGGTCGAGCACTCGTTGACCGCGTCCTCGAACGCCGCCTGGTAGTCGTCCCAGTAGGCGCGTTCCTTGAGGTCGTTGGAGGAGAACTTCCAGCGCTTGTCGGGGTCGGCCAGGCGGCTCTCCAGGCGCCGCTTCTGCTCGTCCCTGGAGATGTGGAGGAAGAACTTGAGCACCGTCACCCCGTCGGCGGTGAGGGCGTACTCGAACTGGTTGATGGCCTCGTACCGGGGCCGCCAGACCGACTCGGGGACCAGGTCCTTGACCCGGACGATGAGCACGTCCTCGTAGTGGGAGCGGTTGAAGATGTGGATCATGCCCTTGGGCGGGGCCTTCTGGTGGTAGCGCCAGAGGAAGTCGTGGGCCGCCTCCTCGTTGGATGGCGCCTTGAACGACCACACCTGGCAGCCCTGGGGGTTGACGCCCTGGAAGACGCCCTTGATGGTGCCGTCCTTGCCGCCGGTGTCCATCGCCTGGAGGACGATCAGCAGGCTCCGCTTCTGCTCGCCGTACAGCCGGCCCTGGAGGTCGGTGATCCGGTCGCGGTGCCGCTTGAGCTCGTCGTTGACGTCCTTCTTGCGCGCGTAGCCCTCGGACTCGTCGGGGTCGACGTCGGCCAGGCGCATGCGGGTGCCCGGCTCGACCCTGAAGCGCGGGTAGTCGGGCGCCGGCGGCGGCTCGTCGACCACCGACCGCTCGGGATGGGTGACGTCGTTGGCCTGGTCGAGCACCTTGCCGGTCGCCGCCGTGGTGGCCGGCCGCCGCCTGGTGGCGCGGCTGGTCGCCTCGCCGTCGCGCCGGCTGGCCCGGGCCTTGGCCGCGCCGCGGCTGGTGGTGCCTCCGCTCCTGGTCCGCTCTGCCACTGGTGGCCCCCTTCGTCCGTTGGGTGACCACCGACCACTACCCGCCGAACCGCGACTCGAACGTTCCAGCGCGG
>CALGFH010000268.1 GCA_937881255.1 uncultured Actinomycetes bacterium | reverse complement strand
ACACCGTGACCGTCACCTTCCAGGGGCAGTACTCGCGGTTCGCCCCGATGGCGGCCCGCAGCCTCTAGTTTGCGTTCCTGCCCCTTTGGCCGGTGAAGTACCACCGGGTCCGGATCCGACCGAAGGGAGCAGGGCGATGTGCACGGAGAAGTGCTTCGAGCTGACGCGCGGTGTCACCCGGCGGGGGGCGCTGCTCGGCGGGGTGGCGGTGGCCGCCTCGGCCGCCCTGCAGGGGACGGCCCACGCGGGCGAGCGGGGGTCCGACGAGCGGGGGCCGGCGTTCGGTGGCAGGCGGCGCGGCCTGCGTGACCTCACCCACCCGCTGACGACCTCGTTCCCGGCGTTCGTGCCCGGCGAGGAGGCGGTGCGGCGGACCGTCGTCACGATCGAGGACGACGGGTACTACATGCAGGAGTGGCGCATCATCGAGCACATCGGGACCCACGTCGACGCGCCCGGGCACTTCACCCCGGGCGGCCGGCTGGCCACCGAGCTGGAGCTGTCGGAGCTGATCACCCCGGCGGTGGTCATCGACATCGCGGACCGGGCGGCCCGGGACCCGGACACGGTGGTCACCGTCGACGACCTCCGCGCCTTCGAGCGCCGGCACGGCCGCATCCCGCGCGACGCCGCCGTCCTGATGCACTCCGGCTGGGCCGCCAAGGTCGGCGACGCCGACGCCTACCGCGGCGCCGACGCCACCGGCACGCTGCATTTCCCCGGCTTCGGGGCCGAGGCCACCGAGTGGCTCCTGCGCCGCCGGGGGATCCGCAGCCTCGGGGTCGACACCCTCAGCATCGACCCGGGCAACTCGGCGACCTTCGACACCCACCTGATCCTCACCGGGGCCGACCGCTACGGGCTGGAGAACCTGGCCAACCTCGACCGCATCCCGAGGAGGGGCGCCACCGTCGTCGTCGGCCTCATCCCCTACGAGGAGGGCTCGGGCGGCCAGGCCCGCATCTTCGCCTCCTGGTAGCCGCGCCCGCCCTTGGCGGGCTACCTGAGGGCTACCCGGAAGTTGGCTCCGTGGGGTGACGCCGGGCATGGGGCCCGGCTCTAGCCTGGCCCCATGATCGAGGCATGCGGGCTGACCAAGCGGTATGGCGACCGGGTGGCGGTGGACCGGGTGAGCTTCCGGGTCCTGCCCGGCCGGGTGACCGGGTTCCTGGGACCGAACGGGGCCGGGAAGTCCACCACCATGCGCATGATCCTGGGGCTGGACGCGCCCAGCGCGGGTGGCGCGACCGTCAACGGCCGGCCGTACCGGGAGCTGGCGGCGCCCCTGCGGGAGGTCGGGGCGCTGCTGGACGCCGGGGCGGTGCACGGTGGGCGGACGGCCCGCGGCCATCTTCGATGGCTGGCCCTGAGCAACCGCATCCCGGGCTCGCGGGCCGACGAGGTCCTGGAGCTGGCCGGGCTGGGTCAGGTGGCGGACCGGCGGGTCAAGGAGCTCTCGCTCGGGATGGGGCAGCGGCTCGGGATCGCCGCCGCCCTGCTCGGGGACCCGGGCGTGCTGCTGCTGGACGAGCCGGTCAACGGGCTGGACACCGAGGGCATCACCTGGATGCGCTCGCTGCTGCGGGGACTGGCCGCCGAGGGCAGGACGGTCCTCGTCTCCAGCCACCTGATGGGCGAGATGGAGCTGACCGCCGACCACCTGCTGGTGATCGGCCGGGGCCGGCTGCTGGCCGACACCAGCATGCGGGAGCTCATCCGGCGCGGCTCCCGGCCGTCCACCCTGGTGCGGTCGCCCCAGTGGGAGCGGCTGCGGCCACGGCTGGAGGCCATGGGGGCGCGGACCGAGCCCGAGGAGGACGGGCGGTGGCGGGTGGTGGGACCGGACGCGGCCGCGATCGGCGCCGTCGCCGCCGGGCACGAGCTCGAGCTGCACGAGCTCTCCCCGCGGCGCGCCTCCCTCGAGGAGGTCTACCTGGCCATGACCGGCAACGGGGAGCTGAGGCGGCGATGACCGGCGGCCGTCGCCGCCCCGTCCGGCCGGGCTTCACCGACGTGCTGCGCGCGGAGGCGAGCAAGCTGTGGACGATGCGGTCGGCGTGGTGGACGATGGCCGCGATGGCCGCGGGCATCCTCGGCGTCGCCGTCTTCGTCGGTGCCACCAGGAGCCTGCAGCCCGACGACACCGTGCTCGGGGGCAGCCTCACCGGGGCGACCCTCGGGCTGATGATCGGGGCCAGCTTCGGGGTGCTGATGATGACCGGCGAGCACACCAGCGGGATGCTCCGGACCACCCTGCTGGCCTGCCCGCGCCGGGGGCTCGTGCTGGCCGCCAAGGCGGTGGTGACGGCCGCGTCGCTGTTCGTGGTGGCCCTGGCCGCCTGCTCGCTCGCCTTCCTGGCCGGCGCCACCCTGCTGTCGGGCGACGGGTATGCCCCGGGGGCCCCGTGGCCGGCGCTGCTCGGGGTGGCCCTGTCCTTCTCGCTGACCGGCCTGCTCGGCCTGGCCGTTGGGACGCTGCTGCGCCACCCGGGCGGCGCCGTCACCACCATGCTGGCCGGCATCCTGCTCCCGTCCCTGCTGGGGCCGCTGCTCGGCGACTGGGAGCGGTGGGTCGCCGGTGCCTCCCCGATGGCCGCCACCCAGAAGCTGTCCCAGACCTCCGACGTCAGCCCGGAGCTGGCCGGCAGCCTGGCCGGCTGGCCGTCGCTGCTGCTGATCGCCGGGTACGTGGTGGCGGCGCTGCTGGCCGCGTGGGTGCTCCTCCGGCGCCGGGACGTCCGGTGAGCGGTACCGTGAGCCGATGAGGCTGGTCCGGCTGGCCGGGAATGGGCTGCGGGTGCTGTGGCGGCCCCAGCTGCTGGTGGCGGTCCTGGCCGTGGCGCTGGGGGCGGCCACCGGTGGCCGGCTGCTGGCCGCCGGCGACGTGCCGGCCGGGCTGGCCCTGACCCTCGGCCTCGTCCAGGCCCTGCCCCTGGTCGTGGCCATGTACCGGCCGATGACCGGGTTCTGGCTGTCACTGGCCGCCGGCATGCTGGTCAGCGAGGTGGCGCGGGCGGGCGGGGACGGGCCGGTGTGGGCCGAGCCGAGCCTGCTGGCCCACCTCGGCGTGCTCGCCCTGATCGGGCTCCAGGCCCGGCCCCAGGTGCTGGTGGCGCTGTGGCTCCTGACCCTGGCCGCCGGGGCGATCCTGGTCCAGCGGATGCCGGGGATGGACGCCTCCGCCGACCTGGGCGAGATGACCGTCCTCTCGGCCGTGGTCCTGGCCGCCGCGGCCGCGCTCGGCGGGCGCCGCGAGGCCCAGCGCCGGCTGGCCGAGCAGCAGCGGATCAGCGACGACGAGCGGGCCCGGCGGGCCCTGCTCGAGGAGCGGGCCCGGATCGCCCGCGAGCTGCACGACGTGGTCGCCCACCACATGTCGGTGATCGCCATCCAGGCCGAGGCCGCGCCCTACCGGGTGCCCGACCCGCCCGAGGAGCTCGCCTCCAGCTTCGCGACCATCCGGGCCAGCGCCACCGAGGGGCTGCGGGAGCTGCGGCGCGTGCTCGGCGTGCTCCGCGCCGACGGGGCCGCCGGCGACCCGGCCCCGCAACCGGACCTGGGCCGGCTCGATGAGCTGGTCGCCGGGGTCGCGGCGGCCGGCCTGGCCGTGACCACGACCGTGACCGGCGACCCCCGGCCGCTGCCGCCCGGGGTGGAGCTGTCGGCCTACCGGATCGTCCAGGAGGCGCTGAGCAACGTGCTCCGGCACGCCAACGGCAGCGACGTGCGGGTCGAGATCGTCTACCGGCCGGCCGCGCTCGAGCTCCGGGTCCGCAACGGCCCGCCGCCGGTGCCGCCGGCCCCTTCGCCCGGGGCCGGGCACGGGCTGCCGGGGATGCGGGAGCGGGCGGCGATGCTCGGCGGCGAGCTGGCGGCGGGCCCGGACCCGGACGGCGGCTATGCCGTGGCCGCGGTGCTCCCGGCCGGCGAGGACGGCGGCCGATGACCATCCGGGTGCTGATCGCCGACGACCAGGCGATGGTCCGGGAAGGGCTGGCGGTCCTGCTCGGCGCCCAGCCGGGCATCGAGGTCGTCGGCGAGGCGGTCGACGGTGGCGACGCCGTCGACAAGGCGGCCGCGCTCCGGCCCGACGTGGTCCTCATGGACGTGCGCATGCCGGTGCTCAACGGGCTGGAGGCGACCCGCCTGATCACCGGCGCCGGCCATGACGGCCCGCCGGCCGATGGCGCCGCCGGCCGGACCAGGGTGCTGGTGGTGACCACCTTCGACCTGGACGAGTACGTCTATGCGGCGCTGCGGGCCGGGGCGAGCGGGTTCGTCCTCAAGGACGCCTCGGCCCAGGCGCTGGCCGAGGCGGTCCGGGTGGTGGCCGCCGGCGACGCCATGCTGGCCCCGTCGGTGACCCGCCGGCTGCTGGGGGCGTTCGCCCGGCTGGGCCCGCCCGGGCCGCCAGCCCACGCCGGGGCCGGCCGGCTCACCGGCCGCGAGACCGAGGTCCTGACGCTGGTCGCCAGGGGCCTGTCCAACGCCGAGATCGCCGGGCGCCTGGTGGTGGCCGAGCAGACCGTCAAGACCCACGTCGGCCGGATCCTGACCAAGCTGGGCCTGCGCGACCGCACCCAGGCGGCCGTCTTCGCCTACGAGGCCGGCCTGGTCCGACCGGGGGATTAGCGTCGTTTCCGGCGACCCACATCGGAGAGAAGGATCGAGATGCAGATGCCGTGGCTCGAGATCGGGCTGGTCCTGCTGCTGGTGGTGGTCAACGCCGCCTTCGCGGGCAGCGAGGTGGCGCTGATCTCGCTGCGTGAGGGGCAGCTGCGCCGCCTGGAGCAGGAAGGCGGGCAGGGCCGGCTGGTGGCCAGGCTGGCCCGCGACCCCAACCAGTTCCTGTCCACCATCCAGATCGGCATCACCCTGGCCGGCTTCCTGGCCTCGGCGGCCGCGGCGGTGTCGCTGGCCCAGCCGCTGGTCCCGCTGCTCGAGGTCCTCGGCCGGGCGGCCGAGCCGGTGGCGGTGCTGCTGGTCACCATGGTGCTGACCTACCTCACCCTGGTCGTCGGCGAGCTCGCCCCCAAGCGCATCGCCCTCCAGCGCCCGGAGCGCTGGGCCAGGCGGGCCGCCCGGCCGCTGGCCGCCGTCTCCGCCCTGACCCGCCCCGCCGTCTGGCTGCTCTCCAAGTCGACCGACCTGCTGGTCCGCCTGGCGGGGGCCGATCCGGTCCGGCAGCGCGAGGAGGTGACCGAGGAGGAGGTCCGCGACATGATCGCCAGCGGCCTCGTGTTCCGGCCGGAGCAGCGCCGGATCCTGGCCGAGACGATCGAGATCGGTGAGCGGCGGCTCAGCGACGTGCTCGTGCCCCGGCGCGACGTCGTCGCCATCCCCGCCGAGGCCTCGGTCCAGGAGGCGATCCAGGCGCTGCTGGCCAGCACCCATGGCCGCGCCCCGGTCTACCGCGGCGATCTCGACGAGGTCATCGGGCTGGTGACACTGCAAGATCTGGTCGGCGCCGAGGGGCGGGTGGCCGACTGCGTCCGGCCGGTGCTGGCCCTGCCCGAGTCGATGAGCGTGCTCGACGCCCTGCGGCGGCTCCAGGCCGAGCGCGGCCAGCTGGCCATCGTGCTCAACGAGTACGGCGGGACCGATGGGATCATCACGGTCGAGGACCTGCTGGAGGAGCTGGTCGGCGAGATCTACGACGAGTTCGACCCCGACGTCCGCGGCGCCCAGCGCCGGCCCGACGGCTCCGTCGTCGTGCGCGGGGCGTTCCCGGTCCACGACCTCCCCGACCTCGGCATCTCCCTGCCCGAGGGCTCGTACGCGACCGTGGCCGGGCTGATCCTGGAGCGGCTGGGACGCCTTCCCGCCGAGGGCGAAACGGTCGAGGTCGACCGCTGGCGGCTGGAGGTGCTGGCCATGGACCGCAACGCCATCAGCCGGGTGCGCCTGGTCCCGCTGGGCGACCGCCGCGGCGCCTGAGCCGGGCCGGACGGTCAGGAGGACCCGAGGGCCACCGGGCGGCCGGCGGCGCTGCGGAGCAGGGCGGTGACGGTGGCCCAGCCGCGGGTGGGGGCCGCGGCGGCGGGGGAGTAGCCGGGGGCGCCGTGGGGGATGCGGACCCGGAGGGCGCGGGGGTGGACGCGGAACTCGATCGGCGGGTCGAGGACCAGGGCCTCGCCGTCGATGCCGATCTCCACCGGCTGGCTGGAGTCGAGCCGGAAGCTGGCGTCGGCCCACTCGACCCAGCCCGGCGGGCGCCAGCTGCGGCCGGCGGCCTCGGACTCGATCAGGCGGGCGATCTCGCCCGAGGTCCGGAAGGTGGCGGCCACGATGCCGAGGTTGCCGGCGTCGATGCGGCGGCGCGACCCGAAGCCCTCCCCGCTGCCCAGCTCGTAGCGGTCGTTGGAGACCAGGATCAGGTGGGCCGAGGTGTGCTCGGTGCCGTCGGGGCCGGTGAAGCGCAGGTCGAGCGGGGTGGCGCCGGGGCCGAGCATGGTCGGCAGCAGCTCGAGGGCGGTGCCCACCTTGCGCTCCCGGTAGGCCGGGGACTGGACGATCTTGGCGTACAGCCCGGCGGTGGCGTTGTTGACGAACACCCGCTCGCCGGCCATCCCGAGGTCGATCCGGCGCTCCACCGCCGCCCCGAAGGCGTCGAGCGCGCCGGCCACGTCGCCGCGGTCGAGGCCCAGGTCCATGGCCAGGTGGTTGCGGGTGCCGGCGGGCACGCACACGAACCCGACGCCGTTGGCCGCGGCCACCCCGGCGACCAGGGCCTGGGAGCCGTCCCCGCCGGCCATCCCGATGACGTCGGCACCGCCGGCGACGGCCTGCTCGGCCAGCTGGAGCAGGTCGTCGCCCGGGGCCAGGACCACCGGCTCGATCCCGCGCCGCCGGGCCTCCTCGACCAGGTCGAAGCGCTCGACCTTGCCCCCGCCCGACCTGGGGTTCATCAGCAGGACCGGCCGGGCCGCCGGGCCGACCGGCTCCCCGGGGGTCGGGCTGCTCTTCAGCGAGCGGATGTCCCGCCCGAGGGCGTGCCTGGTGGCCGCCCCACCGGCCACGATCAGCCCCACCATCGCCCCGAGCAGCAGCAGGCTGCCGACGGCCCCGACCGCCAGCGCCACCGACGCCGCCAGGGCGGCCACGGCCAGCACCATGGCCAGGGTGCGCAACAGGCCGGTCCGGGTGACGGCGAAGGCGGCGGCGCCCACCCCGAGGCTGAAGCACAGGGCCGCCCCCGTCAGGACCAGCGGCCGCCGGAGCAGCACCAGCACGAGCACCACCAGCACGGCCACCGGGACCAGGAGCGCCACCACCGCGCTCACCCTGCGCCCAAGGGGCACCGACTTCATCTTCCGCCCTCCACCGCCGACCGTTGCATCTTGGCCGGGGCGCGGGGAGCGGGGCAAGCCGGCGGTCGGGGGGAGCCGGTAGGCTCGTCGGGTCGTAGGAACCGACAGCGAGGACCGGCAGCATGTGCCGCAACATCACCACCCTCCGGGGCCTGGAGCCGCCAGCCTCCACCGAGGAGATCGAGGCCGCCGCCCGCCAGTACGTCCGCAAGGTCAGCGGCGTCACCCGGCCGACCCCGGCCACCGAGGAGGCGTTCGAGCAGGCGGTGGCGGCCATCGCCCGGGCCACGGCCGAGGTGCTCGAGGACCTGCCCCCGCGCCGCCAGCCCCCCAAGGCCGACCCGCCGCTGCGCCGCCCCGAGGTCCGGACCCGCCTGGCCGGACGCTGACGGCGCCGCCGGGAATGTCCCAGGCCGGCGATAGGTTCAGGGGACCATGAGCCCCGAGCCGCGAACCGTCCAGCGCGTGTACCTCGTGCTGATGCTGTTCAACACCCTGGCGGCGTCGTTCATCTGGGGCATCAACACGCTGTTCCTGCTGGACGCCGGGCTCAGCGCCACGGCCGCGTTCACCGCCAACGCCCTGTTCACCGCCGGCATGGTGCTGTTCGAGGTGCCGACCGGCGTGGTCGCCGACACCTGGGGCCGCCGGGCCTCCTACCTGCTCGGGTCGGTGACCCTGGCCGCCTCGACCGTCCTCTACTGGCTGGCCTGGCAGACCGAGGCCCCGTTCTGGGCCTGGGCGGTCACCTCGGTGCTGCTCGGCCTTGGGTTCACCTTCTTCTCCGGGGCGACCGAGGCCTGGCTGGTCGACGCCCTCAAGTTCACCGGGTTCAAGGGGAATCTGGAGTCGGTGTTCGCCAAGGGCCAGATCGTCGCCGGGGTGGCCATGCTGTCGGGGTCGGTGCTGGGCGGGCTGGTCGCCCAGTGGACCAACCTCGGGGTCCCCTACCTGCTGCGGGGGCTGGCCCTGCTGGTGACCTTCGTGGTCGCCTTCCTGTACATGCGGGACTGGGGCTTCGTCCCCAAACCGGGCAAGCACCCGGTGCGCGAGATGGGCCAGGTGGTGCGGGGCTCGATGCGCTACGGCCTCGGGAACCCGCCGGTGCGCTGGATGATGCTGGCCGCGCCGTTCACCTTCGGCGTCGGCATCTACGCCTTCTACGCCATGCAGCCGTACCTGCTCGAGCTCTACGGCGACGAGCAGGCCTACAGCATCGCCGGGCTGGCCGCGGCCATCATCGCCGGGGCCCAGATCGCCGGGGGCATGGTCGCCCCCCAGGTCCGGCGGGTGTTCCGCAACCGGACCTCGGCCCTGCTGACCGGCCTGGTGATCGAGATCGGGCTGCTGACCCTGCTCGGCCTGACCACGGCCTTCTGGGTCGCGGTCGGGCTGCTGGTGCTGTGGGGGCTGACCGCCGCGGCCACCCTCCCGATCCGGCAGGCCTACATGAACGGCCTCATCCCCTCCGAGCAGCGGGCCACGGTCCTGTCGTTCGACAACCTGCTCGGCTCCAGCGGCGGGGTGGTGATCCAGCCGGCCCTGGGCAAGGCGGCCGACGTCTGGAGCTACTCCACCTCCTACCTGGTCGGGGCGGCGTTCCAGCTGCTGGCGGTGCCGTTCACCATCCTGGCCAAGCGGGAGCACGCCAGCTCGGACCCGGTCGTGACGGAGCCGGCCCAGCAGGGGGCTTGACAGACCGACCGGTCGGTTTTATGGTCCGGCTGCAGGCCACCCGTTGAAGGAGACCCATGTCGCTGGCGCCGACCACGACCGACCGCGGCACCGAGACCCGCCGCCGCATCCTCGAGGTCGCGGCCGAGGCCTTCGCCGACCGCGGCTACGCCGGCACCTCGCTGAACGACGTGCTCAGGGCGAGCGGGGTCACCAAGGGCGGCTTCTACTTCCACTTCCCGTCCAAGGAGGCCCTGGCCCTGGCCACCCTCCGCCACAAGCAGGAGCAGTGGGCCGGGGTGGTGATGGCGGCCGTGATGCGCCGCTCGCGGGCCGTCGAGCAGCTCGACGCCATGGTCCAGGCCCTCTGCGACCTGCACGAGCACGACCGCGCGTGCCGCGCCATCAGCCGGCTCTGCACCGAGCTGGGCGACGAGCACCCGGAGCTGCGCCCGCAGCTCGGCACCCAGCTCACCACCTGGATGGACATGGTCGCCTCGGTCGTCCGCAAGGGCCAGGACGAGGGTGACATCCGGCCCGACGTCGACCCCGGGATCGCGGCCGAGATCGCGGTCGAGTCCTTCATCGGCCTCGAGACCGTGTCCGAGGCCCTGACCGGCCGGGCCGACCTGCGCCGCCGGGCCAACGACTTCCTCGACCTGTGGCTCTCGGCCATCCGCCGGGCCACCTGATCGCCATGACGCCATCACCAGCGCACACCTCGGCACACGAAAGATACCAACCGGTCGGTTCTGACCGGCAAGGGGGAGGGACATGAACAGCCTGATGGGCCGGCTCGGAGCCTTCACCGTCAGACGGCGGTGGTACGTGATCGGCGCCTGGGTGGTGCTGCTGGCCGTCATGGCCAGCTTCGCCTCGGGACTCACCGATCGGCTCGGGTCGGGCGGGTTCGAGGTGCCCGGCTCCCAGTCCCTGGCCGTCCAGCGCGACCTGGAGCGGCGCTTCGCCAACCAGTTCCCGACCACCGCCCTGGTGACCGTCCACGACGAGGCCCGGACGGTCGACGACCCAGCCTTCCGGGCGGTCGTCGAGGGCATCGCCACCCGGGTCGGGGCGGTCCCGAACGTCGGCGCCGTGTCGTCGTTCGTGTCCACCGGCAGCCCGGCCTTCGTCTCACCCGACCGGCGCACCACCTACCTGGTCGTCGGGCTCACCGGCGACCAGAACACCCAGCTCGACACCGCCCCGGCGGTCGCCGAGGCGGCCCGCGAAGGCGTGCCCGAGGGGGTCGAGGTCGAGACCGGCGGGGCCGCCGCCTTCTACCAGCGCATGAACGAGATCTCCCGCCACGACCTGGAGCAGGCCGAGCGGGTCAGCTTCCCGATCACCCTGGTCGTCCTGCTGCTGGCCTTCACCAGCCTGGTCGCGGCCGGCCTGCCGATCATGCTCGCCCTGGTCAGCCTGGGCGTGACCCTGGGCGTGCTGTACTTCCTGGCCGGCGTCACCGACATGAACGTGTACGTCACCAACACCGCCTCGATCGTCGGCATCGGCGTCGGCATCGACTACGCCCTGTTCGTGGTCACCCGCTTCCGCGAGGAGCTCCGCCGGGGCCGGACGGTGGCCGAGGCGGTCCCGATCACCCTGGCCACCTCCGGCCGGGCCGTGGCCCTGTCCGGGGCCACCGTGATCGTCGCCCTGGCCGGCATGTTCCTGGTCGACATCCAGGCGTTCCGGTCCATGGCCATCGGGTCGATGAGCGT
This sequence comes from uncultured Actinomycetes bacterium, assembly GCA_937881255.1. GTDB lineage: Bacteria > Actinomycetota > CALGFH01 > CALGFH01 > CALGFH01 > CALGFH01. The sequence continues at coordinate 1,550 of CALGFH010000268.1, read as the reverse complement.
GGTCGCGGTGGCCGTGCTGGCCGCCATCACCCTGCTGCCGGCCGTGCTCAGCCTGGTCGGCCACTGGGTCGACCGCCTGCGCATCCCCGTGCTGCGCCCGCGGGCCACCGAGGGCGAGGGCTTCTGGCACCGCTGGGCGGTCCGGATCATGCGCCGGCCGTGGGCCTTCATGGCCGCCGCCCTGGCCGTGCTGCTCCTGCTGGCCGTGCCCTTCGCCGGCATCCGCCTTGGCCAGCCCGGCGCCGCCATCCTGCCCGAGGAGGAGAGCCCGCGGCTGGCCGCCGAGCGGCTCGCGGCCGAGTTCGGGGCCGGGGTCACCGGACCCATGGAGATCCTGGTCGACACCCCCGGCGGGGCCGGGACCGGGGCCAACCTGGAGCGGGTGGACCGGCTCACCCGGGCCCTCCAGGGCGACGAGGCCGCGGTCAGCGTGCAGAGCCTGACCGCCGTCCTGCCCCGGGCCGACCTGGACGCCTACACCCAGCTGTATGCGAGCGGCCTGGAAGGGGTCGACCCCGAGCTGGCCCCGGCCGTGGCCGGGCTGGCCAACTGGGACCGGGGCGCCGACCTGGCCCGGATCACGGTGGTGACCCGGGACGCCCCCGAGTCGGAGGCGGCCGAGGGCCTGGTCGACCGGGTCCGCGACGAGCTCATCCCGGCCGCCGGGCTGGCCGGGCAGGCCAGGGTCGGCGGGGCCACCGCGCTCAACCTCGACCTGGCCCGCGAGATCTCCGGCCAGCTCCCGGTGGTCGTGCTGGCCGTCCTGGCCCTGTCGTTCGTGCTGCTGGCCATGGCCTTCCGCTCGCTGATCCTGCCCCTGCAGGCGATCGCCATGAACCTGCTGTCGGTGGGCGCCGCCTACGGGCTGATCGTGGCCACCTTCCAGTGGGGCTGGGGCGAGTCGCTGCTCGGCTTCACCTCCGAGGGCCACATCGAGGTCTTCGTGCCCCTGTTCCTGTTCTCGATCCTGTTCGGGCTGTCCATGGACTACGAGGTCTTCCTGCTCAGCCGGATCCGGGAGGAGTACCTGCGCACCGGCGACAACGAGCTGGCCGTGGCCCGCGGCCTGGAGAGCACGGCCCGCACCATCACCTCGGCGGCGCTGGTCATGGTGACGGTGTTCGCGGCCTTCGCGGCCGGGCGGCTGGTGCCCTTCAAGGAGATGGGCTTCGGCCTGGCCGTGGCCGTGCTGATCGACGCCACCCTGGTCAGGACCATCCTCGTGCCGGCCGTGATGCGGCTGGCCGGGCGCTGGAACTGGTGGATGCCGGCCTGGCTCGACCGCTGGCTCCCCAGGATCGCCCTGGAGACCGCCGACGAGGACCGCCCCGCCACCAGGGTCCGCGAACCCGCCGGCCGCATCTGAGGCTGGGACGACCGACCGAGCCCGGGCGCGGCCGCGCCCGGGCCCTCGGTGGCCGGCTAGTGGGCGGCGACCGGGTCGGGATGGGGGGCGGTCGCCGGGGCGGGGCGGCGCCGGCGCAGGGCCGCCACCACGGCGGCGACCAGGCCGAGCGCGACCCAGGCGGTCAGCACGACCAGGGGGCCGT
>CALGFH010000267.1 GCA_937881255.1 uncultured Actinomycetes bacterium | reverse complement strand
CAGGTACAGGACCACCAGGCCCTGGAGGGCCATGTCGCCGACGATGACGCGGGTCACGCTCAGGAGCAGGTCGAGCCGGGCGGAGATCTCCGCGACCGAGACGACCTCCCGGCACAGCGCCGCGATGGCGCGCTGCTCGCGGCCCAGCCCTGCGAGCTGCTCGTCGATGCCCGTGACCGTCTGCACCAGCGTCTCCAGCTCGAGGTCGTCGTGGGCCGGGCGGGTGCGCCCACCGGTGACCGTGTAGGGGCGGCGGTAGCGGCGGGACCAGGTCCGTCCCCCCTCATGCGCTCCATCGCCGCTCATGCACAGGTACCCATCGTGTTCGCGGCGCCTACTCGACCGGCTCGCCTGCCTCAGCGGCATCCGTGTCCCCGCCACGGTTTGGTGCCGGCGGTGCGTGCCGGCGTAGCGGCAGGCGCGCGCGCGGCTGCCAGCCCGACTCCGTGGCCTTTGCCAGCACGAGCGGCTCCGGCGAGGCCATGACGCCGGCCGGCACCGGTGGTGCCATTGCCGGGTGTTCGCCGGCCGAGCCGAGGAGGCCCGCTGGCAGCAGCACCAGCGCGTCGATCCCGCCGAACCAGCGATCACGGAGTTGCACCCTGATGCCGTGGCGGGCCGCGAGGCGGCCGACCACGTGGAAGCCCATCATTCTCGACACGGCGACGTCGGCCGCCAACGGCTCGGCCAGCCGCCTGTTGACCTCGTCCAGCTCGGCGTCGCTCATCCCGATCCCGTGGTCCTCGATCTCGATCACGTACCCGTTGCCGGTAAAACCGCCGGAGACTTCCACCCTGGTGGTGGGCGAGGAGAACGAGGTGGCATTCTCGACCAGCTCGGCGAGCAGATGGGCGACGTCGCTGGCGGCCCGGCCGGCCAATGTGAGGTCATGGATACCGGCGACCCGCACGCGGGAATAATCCTCGACTTCGGCCACCGCCGCCTCGACCACGTCGCGCAGCGGGACCGACTCGCTCCACCGGCGGCGCTGGTCGACGCCCGACAGCACGATCAGGTTCTCCACGTTGCGCCGCATACGAGTGGCGAGATGGTCCATCCGGAACAGCTCCTGGAGCCGGTCCGGGTCGACCTCGTTCCTCTCCAGCTCGTCGATCAGCTCGAGCTGCCGGTCGACCAGTCCCTGGCTACGTCTGGCAAGGTTGTGGAGCAGGTCGCCGATGCTCCTGCGCAACGCCGCCTGCTCGGTGACGTCGCGGATGTTCAGCACCAGCCCGTTGACACGGGGGTCGTCGGCGAGGTTGGTGCAGATGCTCTCCACATGGCGCCACGACCCGTCTTCGTGCCGCAGCCGGCACCCGAAGTTGGCGGTCGCTCCCGGCGCCTCGACCAGCTTGGCGAGGGAGGTGTCGACGTCGTGCTGGTCGTCGGGATGGACGAGGTCGGCCAGGGCGGTGCCGTCGAGGTCGGCAGGTCGCCGGCCGAGCACCCGCTGCACCGAGGGGCTCTGATAGGCGATCGTGCCGTCGGGCGCAAGCACCGTGATGAGGTCCGAGGAGTTGTTCACCAGCGAGCGGAACTGGGCAGCCTGCTCAGCGCCGGCCCGCCGCAGCAGCAGCCCCAGGGCCAGGGCGGCGAGCACGCCGAGCAGCCCAAGGGCGATCTCGATCCGGACCAGCCGGCTGATGGATGCCTCGGTCACCTGGGTGATCTCCCGCGCGGCGTCGTTGGAGACGCTCGACAGCTGCGCGCTCAGCACCCGCAGCTGGGTCACGTTGGCCTCATAGCTCGGGTCGTCGCGGCCGCCGTCCAGGAGGCGGTCGCCGGTCTTGATCAACGCGTCGATGAGACGACGGTCCTGCTCGAGCTTGAGGCGGACCCTCCGGTCGCGGGCGGGCGGGATCTCGACCCGCGAGCCATCGCCCTGCGGTGCGCGCACGCTGCCGCCGTCCAGCAGCACATCGACCGGCTCGCGCACGTCCTCGGCGCTCGCCTCAGGGTCGGCCTGGAAGCCGTTGACCTTCAGCAGGACGTCGGTGGTATATCGTTCCACCAGCGCCCGTTGGCGCGCCGCAAGGTTGACGACCAGCGCCGAGCCACGCTGCTGGTCGAGGGCTCGCGCGTTGTAGACAACGATCCCGGCCACCAGGGCGATGAGCACGGGGATGACCCAGCCGAGCCGGCGACCCAGGCGCAGGTCGCCAAGGATCGGGAGCCGCGGGATCAGCCGGCCGATGCCGGACCGGCCGCCGGCCGCCGTGGGCCGGGTCGCGCTCGCGGCTTCCACCTCAGCGGACGGTGAGCGCCTCATACATCCCCCCGAGATAGTGGCCTTCCAGGTTGCAGTACAAGACGTAGTGGCCTGGCGCCAGGTCCAGGATCAGGGTCTCGCGGTCGTCGATGTCGAGGCCCTCGACCTCCTCGAGAAACTTGACGCCGCGTTCTTCCTCGTCGACCGTCAGCCCGTCGCTCTGCAGCGGCAGCTTGTCAGGGGCAAGGTCGGTTCGTACGACGATGACCTCGTGGGTGGTCGGGCCCTGATTGCGGATGAGGAAGCTGACGGTGCCGGCGGGCACAACGGTCGCTTCCTGCCGGACCTCGAAATCCTTGAGAAGCACGTTCTGGAGGGTGCCGCGCGGCGTGGGCTCGTCCCGCCGGGCCACGGTGAGTGGGACCGCGATCGCGACCGCGGCCAGCCCGAGCGCGAGCACCCACGCCCAGCGCCGCCTCGTCCGAGTCCACGCCATCCCGTCTACCTCCTCCAGATGGCCAGGGTGTTCACCCGCCCTGCCCGCACGCGCAGGAGGATCGCGATGAACTTCCGGTGGATGCGGGGGTTGTCCAGATTTCATCTCATCCTGGGGTACCACGGCGGGCACCGGCCTAACGGAAAAGAGCGCAGAAGGCCGTGCGGGAGCATAGCACCCTGAGCTCGCAGACCAGAATTCATGTCCTGAGACGGGGGAGCTTCTATTGTTGGTGATTTAGGGGTGCAGCTTGACGGCGCTGGCGAAGCCGAGGTTGAGCGGCTCCTGGATGGCGATGTGGAGGAACCCGAGCTGCTCCAGCTGCTGGGCCCGAACCAGCGGTCCGACGTCGATCGGGCGCAGGCCGCCGTCGGCGGCCAGCTGGGTGACCTTCTGCTTGGCGTCGTTGTCGTCACCGGCGATCAGCACGTCCAACTGCTGGCCAGCGGCCTCACCGGCGACCAGGGTGGGGGCGAAGGTGGTGTTGAACGCCTTGACCACCGGCGTCCCCTGGGGGACGAGCTGGGCGAGCTCCTCGGCCGCGGAGGTGCCGGGCGGGGTGGCGAGGCGGTCCCAGGTCTGGGTGTCGACCGGGTTGGTGATGTCGACCACGACCTTGCCCGCGAGCTGGTCGGCGTACGCCTGGACGGCGTCCTTGCTGCCGGGGTAGTAGACGGCGAGGACGACGATCTCGCCACCGAACGGCGCCCCCGGCTCCAGGGCCGTGGCCGAGCCGCCAAGCTCCTCGGCGAGCTTGCCCGCCTCGACCGGGTCGCGGTCGACGATCTCGACCTGATGGCCACCGGCGACCGCGCGGGTGCCGATGCCCCGTCCCATGTTGCCTGCACCTACGATCGTGACCTTCATGCGGTCATCTCCTCTCTCGACGATGGACGGCGGCGTGCTCAGGCGGCCTGGAACGAGCGCTTGGACAGGCCGATGAAGTAGCCCTCGATGGTGGTCTGGACCGGTTGCTCGGCGTCGGTGGCGGCCCCGAGGGTGACGAACAGCGGGGTGTAGTGCTCCACCGTCGGGTGGGCGAACTGCACGGCCGGGGCCTTGCTGCGGTAGCTGGCCAGGGTGTCCACATCCCGGCGGGCCAGGGCGTCGGCGACCCAGGCGTCGAAGTCCGCCGACCAGGACGGCACCGACCCTTCGAACACCATCTCCCGGGTGAGGTAGGGCAGCCCGTGAGTCATGAAGCCGGAGCCGATGACGAGGACACCCTCGTCACGCAGCGGGCGCAGGCGCCGGCCGATGTCGAGCAGACGCTCGGGGTCATGGGTAGGCATGGACAGCTGCAGCACGGGAACGTCGCCGCCGGGGTACATGACCTTCAGCGGGACCCAGGCGCCGTGGTCCAGGCCCCGGCTGGCGTGCTGATGCACCGGCTCGGTGTCGGGCATGGCCGCGGCGACCCTGGCCGCCAGGGCGCCGGCATCCGGGGTCGCGTACCTCATCTCGAAGTAGCGGCGGTCAAAGCCGGCGAAGTCGTACACCAGCGGCGTGCCCGGGGCACTGGCGGACAGGCTCAGGGGCGCCGACTCCCAGTGGGCGCTGACGATCAGGATGGCCCTGGGCCTGGGCAGGGCCTGGGCCCAGGCGAACAGCTCCTGGATCCAGCCCGCGTCGTCGAACAGGGGCGGCGCACCGTGGCTCAGGTAGAGCGTCGGCATTGGTCCGTCGGCCGGCGTCCACGCCGGCCGCTGTCGGCTGGCCGGCGCGGTCTCGCGCAGGAACGCGTCAAAGGCGGCCCCGGCCGCCGATGATGCCAGCATCGTCATTCCTCTCTGTCAGACTTCAAGCTTGAAGTAAGTATCCCACGAATGACTTCAAGCTTCAAGTACTCTACGCTGACCGCATGGCCGAGCACCCCGACCAGAACGAGACGTCGCAGCCCACGCGATGGCTGACCTCCGACGAGCGCGAGGCATGGCTGAGCGTCGTCCGGGTCGCTGCGCGGCTCCCGGCGATGCTGGACGCCCAGCTGGAACGCGACGCCAACCTCAACTTCTTCGAGTACACCGTCCTGGCCATGCTGTCCGAGCAACCGGCGCGGACCCTGGGCATGAGCCGGCTGGCCGCCGTGACCAGCGCGTCGCTGTCGCGGCTGTCGAACGTCGTCAAGCGCCTCGAGCGACGCGGCTACCTGCGCCGCCAGCCCGACCCGGACGATGGCCGCTGCACCCAGGCAGTGCTGACCGACGCCGGCATGGCCAAGGTGGTGGAGACCGCCCCCGGCCACGTGGCCGCGGCCCGCCAGTTCATCATCGACGCCGTCACCCCAACCCAGCTGCGCCAGCTCCGGGCGGCCAACGACCGCATCCTGCGCCGCATCGACCCGGAGGCGACAACCAGGCCCCCGGAGATCCACCCCGGCCAACCGTAACGGTGCCGGGACGCGGCTCGGGGATCCTTGGCGAGATCCGCGACCCGAGGAGGGGTGATGTCGGAGGCCAACAAGAAGCTGGTCCAGCCGCCCGGTCGGCCGCCGTCCTAGCGCGGCGGTGACCATGCCGATGACCGTCGTTGCACCCGCCGGCCGGTCGCGCCGGCGGCCGGCCGGGCTGGCGTGGGGACTGTGGGCCCTGGCCATGCTCGGCCTGGCCCTGATCGTCTGGTTGGATCAGTCGCTGCGCCAGACGGGCCGGCCGGAGCTGATCGTCCTGACCTCCACGGCTGTCGCTCCCATGCTGGGGACGCTGATCGTGGCCACGGTCGGGGCGCTGGTGGCCGGCCGGCGCCCAGCGCACCCGGTGGGCTGGCTGCTGCTGGCCTTCGGCCTGTCCCTGTGCGCGGCCGGGCTCACCCTGGCGTACACGAACGACGCGGTGGCCCGGGCCGACGCCCAAGCCGCCGCTCTGGTCGCCGACTATGTGCCGGCCACCATCGTGACGGCGATGGCCTGCAGCGGGTTCATCCTGCTGCTCACCCCGACCGGGAAGCTGCCCTCGCCCCGCTGGCGCTGGTGGGTGGCGGCCACCGCGGCCACACCGGTCCTCTTGCTGGCGGCCGTCACCCTGCTCCCCAGGCCGGCTGGCCGGCATGCCCAGCCGCTCAGCAGTCCCCTCGACCTCCAGGCGCTGGATGGCGGGCTGCTGGCCGCCTACGTGACCGCCTTCGCCGTCGTCATCAGCGCCGTGGTGGTGGCGGCGGCCTCGCTGGTGCTGCGGTTCCGGCGTGCCCGCGGGGTCGAACGCCAGCAGCTGCGCTGGGTGGCGCTGGCCACCGTGCTGGTCGCTGTGAACGCGGCGGTCGACCTGGCCGCGTTGGCGCTGGGTGCCTACTGGCTGGCGCCGATCGTCGGCGGCCTGAACCCGCCGATCCTGTCGGCGGCCATCGGCGCCGCCATCTTGCGCTACCGGCTGTACGACCTGGACCGGATCATCAGCCGAACCCTGGCCTATGGGCTGCTCACCGTCCTGCTCGGCCTGGCCTACGCCGCCGTGGTCCTGGGGCTGGGCCGGCTCCTGCCCGACAGCTCCAGCCTG
>CALGFH010000266.1 GCA_937881255.1 uncultured Actinomycetes bacterium | reverse complement strand
CGGGCCGGACGGTCAGCCCCGGGTGGCGGCCCGGACGGCGTTGCGGGCGTCGCGGCCGTCCTCGGCGTCGAGGGCCAGGGTGGCCAGGCCCCGGCACTCGGCCAGGGTGTGGGCGGCGACGGCGGCGCGGACCGCCGGGATGCTGACCGGCGCCATCGACAGGCTGGTGATGCCGAGCCCGACGAACACCAGGGCGAGCAGCGGGTCGCTGGCCGCCTCGCCGCACACCCCGACCGGCTTGCCGAGGGCCTTGCCGGCCTCGGCGGTCATCCGGACCAGGTCGAGCAGGGCCGGCTGCCAGGCGTCGAGCAGGTCGGCCAGCTCACCGGCCATCCGGTCGGCGGCGTAGGTGTACTGGGACAGGTCGTTGGTCCCGATGGACATGAAGTCGCAGGCCGCGGCCACGTGCCTGGCCCTGATGGCGGCCGCCGGCACCTCGACCATGACCCCGCCCGAGGACAGCCCGTGCCCGCGCACCTGCTCGGCGAAGGCGGCCGCCTCGGCCGTGGTCGACACCATGGGGGCCATCACCCACACCTGGGCCCCGCTGGCCGACGCGGCCTGGGCCACCGCCGTCAGCTGCTCCTCCAGCAGCTCGGGGTGCCGCCTCGAGGTCCGCAGCCCGCGCACGCCCAGGGCCGGGTTGGGCTCGTCGGGCACGGTGACGAACTCCAGCGGCTTGTCGGCGCCGGCGTCCAGCGTCCGCACGACCACCTTGCGCCCCGGGAAGGCGTCGAACACCCGCTGGTAGACGGCCTGCTGCTCCTCCAGGGTCGGCGCGTTGGGCCGGTCGAGGAAGAGGAACTCGGTCCGGAACAGCCCGACGCCCTCGGAGTCGGCCGCCGCCGCCGGCTCCAGGTCCTTGTCGCCGGCGATGTTGACCAGCAGCTGCACCGGGTGGCCGTCGGAGGTGCGGCCGGGCCCGCTGACCGCCTCGAGGGCGGCCAGCTTCCGCTGCTCGGCGTCGAGCGCCTCGGCGACGGTGGCCTCGTCGGGGGCGACGGCCACGCTGCCCTCGGTCCCGTCGACCAGGACCGTCTCGCCCTCGGCGATGGCGGTGGCGCCGTGGCAGGTGACCACCGCCGGGATGCCGAGCGACTTGGCCAGGATGGCCGTGTGGCTGGTCGGCCCGCCCTCCTCGGTGATGATCGCCTTCACCCGGTCGGCGTCGAGGGTGGCCGTGTCGGCCGGGGCCAGGTCGAGCGCGACCAGCACGAAGGGATGGCCGGGGTCGGGCACGCCCGGCATGGGCACCCCGAGCAGGGTGGCCACGGTGCGGTTGCGCAGGTCGTCGAGGTCGGCGACCCGCTCGGCCATGTAGGGCCCGGCCGCGGCCAGCATGGCGCGGAACTCCTCGAAGGCGTCGACCACCGCGGTGATGGCCGCCTTGCCGGCCTGCACCCCGTCGGTGACCTTGGAGGCGAGGGTCGGGTCCTCGGCCATCATCGCCTGGGCGGCGAGCACGCTGGCCGCCTCACCGGGGGCGCGGGCGGCCCGCTCCTCCAGGCTGGTGGCGACCGCCTTCATGGCCGCCATGGCGGCCTGGTTCTCGGCTTCGGGGTCGCCGGAGGGGGCGGCGTCGGTCGGCACCACCGGGGGCGGGGCCATCTGGGCCACCGGCCCGGCGGCGACGCCGGGGCTGACCCCGATGCCGCTGAGCGACTCAGCCATGGGCTACTCCTCGCTGTCGAGGTCCCTGGCGACCAGGGCGGCCAGCTCGTCGAGGGCCTGGTCGGCGCCGTCGCCCTCGGCGGCCAGCACGACCTCGTCGCCCCCGCGGGCGTCCAGGGCCAGGACCGACAGGATGCTGCGCGCGTCGACGGGGTCCCCGCCGGCCTTGGCGATGGTCACCTTCACCGGCTGCTTCGCCGCCGCCTGGACGAACATGGCGGCTGGCCGGGCGTGCAGGCCGACCTTGGAACCGATAACGACACGGCGCTCGGGCATGTGGGACCTCCGACTCGGCACGCCGGGACCAGCCCGGCCCTCCATGTGCCTGACAGTATCAACGGCGAAGCCCCCGCCGACTAGTTCGACCCCTCTCGCCACCTTTCGCGGGGTGCTACTGTGGGCAACGGCAAGCTGGACTAGTCCACTTTTCCAGGAGGTCGTGGTGGGAAGCCGGATGCGGGCCGAGATCGGCGAGCAGCCCGAGGCGCTGCGCCGCACCTTCGACGCGCTGCTGCCCGAGGTGGCCGAGCTGGAGGCGCTGGCCCGCGACACCAGGCAGGTCCTGTTCGTGGCCAGGGGCTCCTCGGACAACGCCGCGGTGTACGGCCAGTACCTGTGCTCGGCCCGCGCCGGGCGGCTGGCCTCGCTCGCCTCGCCGTCGCTGGCCACCGCCTACCACGCCGACCTCGACCTCCGCGGGGTCCTGGCCGTGGCCGTCTCCCAGTCCGGCGCCACCGAGGAGATCGTCACCACCCTCGACTGGGCCCGCGGCCACGGCGCGCGGACGGTCGCGATCACCAACGTGGCCGGGTCGCCCCTGGCCGAGCTCGCCGACGCCACCCTCCTGACCCAGGCCGGCGACGAGCTCGCCGTCCCCGCCACCAAGACCTACACCACCCAGCTGGCCGCCATCGCGGTGCTCGCCCGGTCCCTGGCACCCGCGGCCGCCGGGCTGGAGCCCGGGGAGCTGCAGCGGGTCCCGGAGGCGGTGGCCGGGATGCTGGAGCTGGCCCCCGCCGCCGAGGAGCTGGCCGGGCGGCTGGCCGGGGTTGTCACCCTGGTCGTGTCCGGACGGGGGTTCGCGTACTCGACCGCGCTGGAGCTCGCGCTGAAGCTGAAGGAGACGTGCTACGTCACCGCCGTCGGCCTCTCCTACGCCGACCTGGTCCACGGGCCGATCGCGATCGTCGACCCACAGACCCCGGCCCTGCTGGTGGCCGCCGCCGACGGCCCGATGCTCCCAGAGATGACCGGCCTGGCCCACCGACTCGCCACCACCGGCGCCCCCGTCTACGGCATCGGCGGCGACCCCGGGTTCGCCGCCGCCTGCCGCTCCACCCTCCCGGGTCCCCCGGGGGGCTCGCTTCCCGAGCATCTGGCGCCGTTCGCGTTGGTGGTTCCCGGGCAGCTGCTGGCCGAGGCCCTGGCCAGGGCCAAGGGCCTCGACCCGGACGCGCCCCGCGGGCTCGACAAGGTCACCCAGACCGACGCCTGACGGCCGCCCGCCGGAGCCCGGACGGCGTCACCGGACGGCGTCAGCGGGGGGCGGCCCGCAGCAGCATGGACTCGCTGATGTAGGCCCGGTCGTCCATGAAGGCGCGGCGCCAGAGGAAGTACTCCGAGCGTGGGCGGTCGTCGGTGATCTCGGGCCCGGAGCCGATGAAGGATCGCAGCTGGTCGTCGGCCAGCCACTGGGAGCGGCGGACGACCTCGACCCAGCCGTCGGCGTCGGTCGGGGGGTGGTCGGGCACGTCGTTCAGGTCGCGGAGGGCGGCGGGGTTGCCGAGGACCTGGCGGATGTTGGGCTCGGTGAACTCGAGCGGGGCGTCGGAGCCGAACATGAACACCCCGTGCCGGCCCGGCGAGAGCACCAGGCGGACGTGGCCGAAGACGCCGGCGAAGGTGCGGACGTGCTCCTTGAAGTCGTCCATGGGGAGGGCGTAGGGGATCCAGAGCATGAAGACCCCGCCGGGCCGCAGGCGGGCCTTGCCCTCGGTCAGGAACTCGCGGGTGTAGAGGACCACCGACCCGGCGCTCTCGATCGGCGGGGCGGGGTCGACGGCCACCAGGTCGTAGGTCTCACGGGAGAGCCGGACGTAGTTGCGGCCGTCGCTGACGATCACCCGGCCCTTGGGGTGGTTCAGGAAGTCGTCGCCGTCCGGGAAGAACACGGGCATGCGGCTGGGGACGGTGGGCGACAGCTCGACGGCGTCGGTCCGCATCCCGGCCTGGAGCCCGGAGCGGTAGGTCCCGCCCATGCCGAAGGCGATGACCAGGAAGTCGCTGGCCTCCGGCCGCAGCGCCTTGGACAGGTAGCCCATCAGCTTGGTGTCGACGGTCAGCGAGGTCATCCCGACCCCGCCGACCAGGAGCCGGCGGCCCTTGGCCGGTCCGCCGACGGTGTCAACGGTGGCCAGCTCGTCCTCGGCGTGGGTGATCGGGAGGCCGGTCCGGCGCAGCTCGTTCTGGGTCCGGGTGCGGGTGACCGGCAGGTCCAGCGAGGACGCGACCAGGCCGAGCACCGCCAGCACGGCCATCCCGGCCGCGACCACCCGGCCCCGTCCCAGGCCCCGCCCAAGGCCCGCCCGCCGCGAACCGGCGCCCGCCGGTGCCCGGCCCACCGGCTCGGCGGCGAACAGGGCCGCGCCGGCGAGGAGGTTGAGGCCGCCGAGCAGGAGGATGGAGCCGTTGGTGCCGAGGGTCCCGGCGAGCACGAAGGCGGCCCCGAACGAGCCGAGGATGGACCCGCCGGTGTTGGCCGCATAGAGCAGGCCGACGCTGCCGCCGGCCGCCTCCGCCGACGGGGTGGCCAGCCGGCCGGCGAGCGGGAAGGCGTAGCCCATCAGGACCGTCGCCGGGAGGAGCACGACCACGGTGCGGACCACGAACGGGACCTGGCCGACCATCCCGCTGCCGAGCACGACCGTTGCCTGGGCGAGGACGCCGACCCCGGCCAGGCACAGGCCGAGCGTGCCCAGCCGCTCCCCCTCGGGCCGGGAGAAGCGCCGGTACAGGAAGCTGCCGAGGGCGATGCCGAGCAGGAAGATGGCCAGGATGGTGGTGAAGATGTAGATGCTGGAGCCGGTGCCCTCGGCCAGCATCCGGGTCCAGAGCACCTCAAGGGCGAGCGAGACGAACCCGGAGACGAAGGTCGCGGCCAGCACGGCCCGCCGCCGGGGACGGAACCCGGGCGGCACCTGGGGCCGGGCCGGCCGCTCGCGGCGGGCGGCGGCCGGGTCGGGGCCCGTCTCCCAGCGCCGGGACAGCAGCAGGGCGCCCAGGCCGGCGACCAGGTTGAGGGCGACGGCCAGGTAGCTGGTGAGGTGCAGGCCGACCAGCTCGATGAGCACGAAGCCGCCGAGCAGGGTCCCGGCCATGGCGCCGATGGTGTTGGCCGCGTACAGCTCGCCGAGGCGGGCGCCGGCCTCGTCCAGGTTGCGGACCAGGTAGCGGGTGAGCAGCGGCAGGGTCATGCCCATCAGGAACGTCGCCGGCGCGACCGCCGCCAGGGCGAGGGCGAACCGGACGCCGGCCAGCTGGCCGGGACGCTCGACCAGGCTGGGCCACACGCCCCGGTAGATCTCGGCCAGCCCGCTGAAGGCGAACGGCAGCAGGGCGGCCATGGCGGCGACGGCCAGCTCGACCAGGCCGTACAGGCGCAGCGGGCGGCGGCTGGTGTCGGCCAGCCGGCCGCCGGCCAGGCTGCCGAAGCCGAGGCCGGCCATGAACGCGGTCACGATCGTGGCCACCGCCTGGGTGGTGTTGCCGAACACCAGCACCAGCTCGCGCGACCACACCACCTGGTAGATGAGCCCGGCGGCGCCCGAGGCGACGAACAGGGCGAGCACGACGCCGCGCAGGGAGGGGGTGGCGCGGTTCGCGGGTCGGGGTGGGGAGGTGGCGACGGCCACGGGCAGGACTCCTCGGATCGATGCAGACCCGAAGGAGGCTTCCAGATGGCGGCCCGACCCGGCAAGCGGTCGTCCACCACCCCCGGGGTCGAGCGGGGCCAGGAACCGTTCCGGCCCGGGTGGCGTCACAACCACCAGACACCGATACGGGAGGGTGAGCATGCGGCTTGGCCGGGCGGCGGTCGGGGTGGCGCTGGTCGCGATGGTGATCGTGGCCGGGTGCAGCGCGGACGGGGACAGCGGCGGTGGCGGGGGCTCGGCCGGCGGGGAGGCCCAGGTGGCGCCGGCGGCCGACCAGGCGGCCACCGAGCAGGACCAGCCGGCCCAGGCCGCCCCGGCCGGCAAGGCCGGCTCGACCGACGCGGCGGCCCAGGTCCGGCTGGTCGACCTCGGCAACCGGATCGTCCGGACGGCCAACGTCGACCTCGAGGTGGGCGAGGGCCGGCTGAACGCCACCATCAACCAGGCCACCGACGTCGTGCGGCAGGCCAAGGGGATCTACGTCGGGTCGTCGACCTCGGTGCCCAGCGGCGAGCCGGCCAGCGGCCAGGTCACCTTCCGGGTCCCGGTGGACGCCTTCGAGCCGGTCCTCCGCGAGCTCAAGGGCCTCGGCACCTACCGGGGGGAGAAGTCCAGCACCGAGGACGTCACCAACCAGTACATCGACCTCAACGGCCAGCTCGCCGCCTGGCGGGCCCAGGAGCGGGTCTACCTGCGCCTGCTCGACCGGGCCAGGTCGGTGACCGACGTGATCGCGGTGCAGAACCAGCTGCAGCAGGTGCAGTCGAACATCGAGCGGCTCCAGGGCCAGCTGAACTACCTCGAGGACCAGTCCTCGTTCTCGACCATCGTGCTCCAGGTCAGCGAGCCGGGCGCGGCCGGGCCGGCCGGGGAGCCGGCGGGCCGGCTGGCCAGGGCGTGGGCGACGGCCGTGAACGGGCTCGGGGTGATGGCGGCGGCCGTCCTGGTCGGGGTGGTCTGGGTCACGCCCCTGCTGGTCGTGGCCGGGCTCGTGCTGCTCGGCCTCCGGGCCCTGCGCCGCCCGCGGCCGGCCTCCAGCTCCAGTCGGGCCTGACCGGCGCCGCCTCCGGCCGGGTACGGGCCGCGGTGCGGTACGCTGTGGAGCGATCGGCTCGAACTGCTCAAGTGTAGCGACCAGGATGCCGATGGTTGCCGGGCCGCCACCCGTACGTCTCTCCGCAGGGGACCGCCGCCCGTGTCATCGCGCCGCAACGCATCGCTGGTCGTCGCCATCGGGGTGGCGTCGCTGGCGGCGACGTCGCTCGCGGCCATGGTCGCGACCAGCGAGCTGCTGGCGGAGTCGATCACCCACCCGGTGCCGGAGGAGCCCGACCCGCCCGCTCCCGGCCTGGGCCGGCCGGGCGTCATCCAGGTCGAGCCGCCGGACGGGGGGCGCGCCAGGCCGCCCGGGGAGCGGTCCCGGGGCCCCGCGGCCGCGCCGCCGCCGCGCCCGCGGCCCGCGACCCGGCAGCGGGGCGCCGCGGCATCGGACGACGGGCGCGCCGGCGTGGTCGCGGCCGTCCAGCGCCGCCCGGCACGGCGGCAGCCGGCCGTGGTCCGCACGCCTCCGGCCGAGCCGCCCGTCGTCCGCGAACCCTCGCCCAGGCCGCCGGTGGCCAGGCCGTCGCCCCGGCCGGTCCGGCCTCCGCGCCCACGGCCGGTCCGGCCCGAGCCCAGCTCGCCGCCGCGGTCCTGGCGGCGGCCCAACGGCCACAAGCCCCAGCCGGGCAAACGGCCCCGGGTGCCGTCGGCCCCTCGTCCAGGCGAGCCCCGGACGGCGGACCCCGACGGCGGGCCGACCTGCCCCGGGGGGCCCCGCGGCGATGGGGCAGGGACCGCCCCGGCCGTGACCACCGCCGCCCGGACGCGGACAGCGGCCGGTGGGTCGAGCCCCGCCGCGACAAGCACCACCGGGACGGGCGCGGACGGGACGAGGACCGGCGCGACGCCCGCCGGTGGGACGAGCCCCAGCTGCACGAAGGCTCCCGGGACGAGGATCGCCACGGGCGGAACCTGGAAGCCGGCGATTCCGGCGAGCAGGGTCGCGGCCACGACGAGGGGGAACGACGCGCCGACCCGGACGAGCGTGCCAGCCGCGACGTGAGGGTGACCGACCGCTAGCCGGTGCTGACCCAGAGGCAGAACGGGTGGCCGGCCGGGTCGAGGTAGACCCGGACGTCCTCCTGGGGCTGGTACTCGGCCAGGACCGCCCCGGCGGCGGCGGCGTGGGCCCCGGCGGCCTCCAGGTCGTCGACCTCGATGTCCAGGTGGACCTGCATCTGCTGGTCGCCCGGGCCGGCCGGCCAGGTCGGCCTGACGTAGGCCTTCTCCAGCTGGAACGACAGCCCCGCCCCGCCACCGGGCGGCCGGACCGTCGCCCAGTCGGGGTCGTCCCTCCCGACCGGCCACCCCAGCAGCCGGCTGTAGAACCCGGCCAGCTCACGCGGGTCGGGCGCGTCGAGCACGGCCGCCGTCAGCTGCAACGCTGGTTGCTGGGTCACATCGCCTCCCCGGTCGGACCGACGACCACCATTCCACACCTCGGGCGTGACAGTGGGCTACGCTCGACCGGTGGTGACGGAGACCGATCTCGAGCTGCCCGACGGGCGCACCCTGCACGTGTACGACACCGGCGGCGGCGAGGACCGGCTGGCCGTGCTCTGGCATCACGGGACGCCGAACCTCGGCGCGCCACCGGAGCCGCTGCTCCCCGCCGCCGCCCGGCTCGGCCTCCGCTGGGTGTCCTACGACCGGCCCGCCTACGGCGGGTCGACCCCGCGGCCTGGCCGGGACCTGGCCTCGGCCGCCGCCGACGCCGCCGCCATCGCCGACGGGCTGGGGATCGGCCGGTTCGCGGTCATGGGCCATTCCGGTGGGAGCAACCACGCCCTGGCCAGTGGGGCGCTGCTGCCGGCGCGGGTGCTGGCGGTGGTGTGCGTGTCCGCGCTGGCGCCCATGCACGCCGAAGGCCTGGACTGGTTCGCGGGCATGGCGCCCGCGGGCGCGGCCGAGCTGGCCGCCGCCGCCCAGGGACGGGCGGCGCTGGTGGACCGCCTGACGTCCAACGACTTCGACCCCGGGCAGTTCACCCCGGCCGACCACGCCGCCCTGGCCGGGAGCTGGTCGTGGCTGGGCTCCGTGGCCGGGCAGGCACTGGCCGGCGGCCTGGGCGGGATGGTCGACGACGACCTGGCCTACGTCGCCCCCTGGGGGTTCGACCCTGCCCAGGTGCGGGCGCCGGTGCTGCTGCTGCACGGCGGCCAGGACCGGGTCGCACCCAGCGCCCACGCCCGGTGGCTGGCCGGCCGGATCCCCTCGGCCGAGCTGTGGCTGCGCCCGGAGGACGGCCACATCTCGGTCCTCGCCGCCGCCGAGGACGCCCTCGGCTGGCTCAAGGAGCACGCCAGCCGGGGCTGAGCTCCGGGCGAAGACGGCCGGGCCCTTGGTGGGCCCGGCCGTGAGCTCGACGGTCAGGCGTCGACGTCGTGGTACGCGGGCGGGGCGCCGGCGGCGGCTATCCCGGTGGTGATGGGGGAGGGCTTGAAGCCCTTGACCATCAGGTAGATGCCGAGCGACAGCTCCCAGACGAACTCAGGGCCGGCCGCGAGGTTCTTCAGCGCGGAGTCCGGCTCGATGATGCCGAGCAGCACGGCGGTCCCACCGGCGAGGAGGATGGGACCGGCGACGAGCCCCAGCAGGGCCATGCCCCGCGGCACCAGGCCGGACCGGTACATCAGCCAGCCGAGGATCAGCCCGTTCCCGACGCCGACGACCCAGCCGGGCCCGAGCAGGAAGGTCCAGTCATGGATCGCGACCAGCGACTGGCCGACCGTCTCGAAGGTGCCCGGGTCTCCGCCGGCTCCCGCGAAGTCCTGCCGCAGCGTCAGGACCGAGAGGAGGCTGACGATGCCGATGGCGATGAAGGTGCATTCGACCAGGCGAGCGGAGACGTAGCCGAGGGCGAGCGGTTCGCTCTGCCGCTTGAGGACGGGGAACAGCACGACGGCGGTGCCGACGTTGGCGATGATGAGGAGGACCTCGAGGAACGCGCCCAGGGCCACGCCCGTGTCGGCCGCACCGGCCCCGACGATGTAGCTGGCGTCCTCCAGCACCGGGGTGTAGAGCAGGAGCGCCGCCGGGATCGAGGTGACGAAGGTGATGATGAAGAGCACGCCGGCAAGACGTGCCGTCCTTCTGGTTGTGTCCATGTGGACATTCCTTTCGTAGCTGGGTCGACGACGGGCGTCACCGACTGGGTCGTGGCTTGGCCCATGCCTCCTTCGTGGTCAGGGGTCGCGGCGGTGCAGGGTGACGACCCCGAGGGCCAGGGACCCGACCGCCCAGGCGCCGAGCAGCAGGGCCGCCACCTCGGGGCTGGAGCGGTCGCCGGCGCCGCTGGACACGACGCCACTCAGCCCGGCCGGGAGGTGGTCCAG
>CALGFH010000265.1 GCA_937881255.1 uncultured Actinomycetes bacterium | reverse complement strand
GGGGCGCTATCGTCCACCCAGATCGCGCCGATCCCGGCGCGGTCGCACATCCGCGCCACCTCGCCCCGGCGCGCACCCGGTCCCCGGGCGTCGAGCACGACCCCGAGCCGAACCAGTCGTCCCGGGGGGGCCAGCGTCGGCTGGAAGGCAGCCATGGACCAGATTGTAAGCACCGGGCAATGGGGCTCGCGGTCGGTGGAGACCTCCCTGCTGGAGTTCTTCCACCGCCTGCGCCAGGCCGGGGTGCCGGTCTCC
This sequence comes from uncultured Actinomycetes bacterium, assembly GCA_937881255.1. Classification (GTDB taxonomy): domain Bacteria; phylum Actinomycetota; class CALGFH01; order CALGFH01; family CALGFH01; genus CALGFH01. The sequence continues at coordinate 8,306 of CALGFH010000265.1, read as the reverse complement.
ATGGTCGAGGTGCTGGACGCCTTCGCCGCCCTGGCCCACGTCGAGCTGGCCGACCGGTCCCAGTTCCGGGCCGCCCTGTTCGCCACCCTGGTCAAGCGCCCCGAGGACCAGCAGGCGTTCACCGTCCTGTTCGACGTCTGCTTCCCGCTGACCGCCGCCCGCTCCGGCCCGGGGGCCGCCGGCCCCGACCCCGACGGGCCGCTCGACGGGATGGAGGACGACCTCCACCCACCCGGCTCCGGACCAGGTCCCCCGGTGGGGGAGGCTACCGCACCGGGGGACGAGGGGCGGGAGGGTCTCCACAGCCCCGGGGACGAGCTGCTGGCGGCCCTGCTCGACGCCCTGCGGCACGGCGACGAGGCGGCCATGCGGGCCCTGGCCGGGCTGGCCGTCGACCGCTACGGCGGCCTGGAGGCCCAGCCGGAGGCGTCCGAGCGCTACTACCTGTACCGCATCCTCCGCCAGGTCGAGCTGTACCGGCTGCTGGCCATGGCCCTTGGCGACAGCCACGACCCGGAAGGGGCGGCCAGGCACGGCCGCGAGGAGCTGGCCAGGCGGATCGAGGACTTCCGGCGCCTGCTGGCCGAACAGCTCCGCCACCGCATGGCCGTCTCGGTCGGCGCCGCCCAGCTGGCCGAGCTGTACCGCGAGCGGCAGCTGGAGGACGTCGACTTCCTCGGCGCCAACGCCGGCCAGCTCCGCGAGCTGCGCCAGGCGGTCCGGCCGCTGGCCCGCAAGCTGGCCTCCCGGGCCGCCCAGAAGCGGCGGCTGCGGCGCCGGGGCCGCCTCGACGTCCGCCGCACCGTGCGCCGCTCCCTGTCGTCGGGCGGGGTCCCGGTCGACCCGGCCTTCCGGGCCGTCCGTGCCTCCAAGCCCGACCTGTACGTGCTGGCCGACGTCTCCGGCTCGGTGATCGAGTTCGCCAAGTTCACCCTGTCGCTGCTCCACGCCATGAGCGAGGAGTTCGCCAAGCTGCGCAGCTTCGCCTTTGTCGACGGGGTGGACGAGGTCACCGGCCTGCTCGACCAGGGCGGCCACCGCATGGACCTGCGCGGCGCCTTCGCCAGGGCCAAGCTGGTGGCCGACGACGGCCACTCCGACTACGGCAACGTGTTCCGGCGCTTCGCCGAGCGCTACGGCGGCGACGTCGACAGCCGCAGCACCCTGATCGTCATGGGCGACGCCCGCAACAACTACCGCGACCCCGGCCTGGAGGCGTTCGGCGACCTGGCCCGGCGGTCGCGGCGCCTCTACTGGCTCAACCCGGAGCCGGAGGACGACTGGGACACGACCGACTCGATCATGTCGGTCTATGGTCCAGCCTGCGACCGCGTGTTCGAGGTCCGCACGCTCCGCCAGCTGACGGCGTGCGTGGACGAGATCACCTGAGCTTGGAGGGCACCGATGTACGTGCTGATCGTGTCGGCCAGGGTCAAGCCGGAGCAGCGGGGCCGGTTCCTGGAGGCGATCGAGGAGAACGCCGTCACCTCGGTCCGCGACGAGCCCGGCTGCCTGCGCTTCGACGTCGTCCGCGACAACGACGACCCCGACCACTACCTGTTCTACGAGGTCTACCGGGACTCCGAGGCCTTCGCCGCCCACCGCGCCAGCGACCACTTCGCCCGCTGGCGCGAGGCCGCCGACGAGGTCCTGTCCGACCCCCTGGAGGCGACCCACGCCGCCATGGTGGTCACCCGCAGCGACCGCCAGGAGGACTGAGCGGGGGCGGTCAGCCGGCGACGGTGCTGGCGGTGGTGGCCGCCGTGGTCCCGTCGGCCGGGACCTGGGCGGCGGTGGGGCGGACGGCACCGATGAAGTCGCCGCGCAGGAACGGGGTGATGCGGACGTTGGCCCCGGTGTAGGGGGCGTCGATCATGTTGCCGGCCCCGATGTAGATGCCGACGTGGTGGATGGTCGCCGGGTCGGCGGTGTTGTAGGCGTAGAAGACCAGGTCGCCGGGGAGCATCTGGGACACCTGCCAGACCCGGGCGCCGGCGTACCACTGCTGGCGCGAGGTCCGGGGCAGGGTGATCCCGCCCTTCTCGTAGGCCCGCAGCATCAGCCCCGAGCAGTCGTAGAAGCCCAGCTCGCCGGTGGCGCCCCACTTGTAGGGCTTGCCGAGCTCGCTGTAGGCGAACTGGACGGCCGCGGCCGCCACCTCCTCGGCCGGGGCGCCCGCGGGCAGGCCCTGGCTGGCCGCATACGTCGAGGCGATGGCCAGGACCTTGGTCACGTACCAGTCGGCGTGGTTGTAGGCGAAGATCGCCCCGGCGACGTCGGCGCCCTTGTTGGCGCCGTTCTGGCAGAGGTAGTTGGCCGCGGTGAAGATGGCGTCGACCGGGTTGTAGACGCTGGCCCCGCCGCCGTCGGCGTCGACCGCGTAGGCGCCGAAGGTGTTGCCGGCCTTGCCGCCGATGCCGATCTGCATCGGCCCGGCGGCCCCGGCGAAGTTGGCCCCCGAGGTGACCCCGGGCGCCTGCAGCCGTCCGTGGTTGGTCTCGACCTTGCCGATGGCGGCCAGCACCGACCAGGGGAGCCCCGGGCAGCTGTCGGCGGCCGTCTGGTAGACGGGCAGCAGCTGGGGCGGGATGTCCTGCTGGGCGTCCGGGCTCGGCGCGCCGCCCCCGATCAGGGAGGTCGACAGGCCCAGGGCCATCAGGCCGAGGACCAGGAAGACAGCGGCGAAGACGCCGAACAGGAGCTTGACCATCACCCGGCCGATCGGTGGTATTTTAGGATAGTCGAGTCGGTTGACAGGATAGGGCGGAGGTGCTGTTTCGGTCCACCGTACGGGAACGGGTCATTCCGAGGTCCGATTCCCGCTGGTCGACTGCCTTGGTTACATTGCACATCAGTGTAATCTGTTGGTAATCACACGGGGACAGATCTACCCAAATACGCATCCGAACCGCACGAGATGGAGACCGACCGGGGGTCGTTGTGAGCCAGCAGCAGAGGCCCGCCTGGACCGGGGGTTCCGACGAGGCCCTGGTCCCGCTTGGCCGTGGCGACGACGCCGCTCCGACGACGGAACGCGACGGCCAGCCGGCCGACGGCGCCCAGCCGGCTGAGCAGGCCCGCCCGCCCGAGCGGACCAGCCCCGGGCAGGCCCCGCCGGCCGACCACGCCCGCCCGGCCCCCGAGCACGCCCCCGCCGACCGCTACCCCCCGATCGACCAGCGCCAGCGGACCGGCGAGGGCATCCCGCCGGGCCGTGGCCTGCCGCCGCCGGAGGCCTCGCGCGACCTGGTGGCCGGGCGGCCCGAGCGGGCCGACCGGGCCGGCCGGCTGGCCGGGGTGACCAGCCCGGCCAGCGGGCGCTCGACCGCCACCGCGGCCGACTTCACCGCCGAGCGCTACCTGCGCGGCCAGGCCGCCCCGCCCCGCGACGGCTGGCGGCGCTTCGTCTACTGGCTGACCGGCGGCCGGATCAACTTCGGCCCCAGCCCGGCCGAGCAGGCCGAGCGCCAGCTGATCGCCCGGGCCAAGGCCCCGGTGGCCGGCTGCCGCTCGATCGCCGTCATCAGCCGCAAGGGCGGGGTCGGCAAGACCACCACCACCCTGATGCTCGGCCACACCTTCGCCTCGCTGCGTGGCGACCGGGTGGTCGCCCTCGACGGCAACCCCGACGCCGGCTCGCTCGGCTACCGGGTCCGCCGCGAGACCGCCGCCACCGTGACCAACCTGCTCGCCGACGAGCAGGAGATCATCCGCTACGCCGACATCCGCTCCTACACCAACCAGGCCCCGACCCGCCTCGAGGTGGTCGCCTCCGACGACGACCCGCGGATCACCACCGCGCTCGGCGAGGAGGACTACCGCCGGGCCATCGCGCTGCTGGAGCGCCACTACAACCTGATCCTGCTCGACACCGGAACCGGTGTCTTGGAATCGGCTACAAAGGGAATCCTCCAGTTGGCCGAGCAGATCGTCGTCGTCATGTCACCGAGCCTGGACTCGGCCAGGGCGGCCAGCTCGACGCTGGACTGGCTGAACGAGAACGGCCACGCCGAGCTGGTCCGCAACGCCATCGCGGTCGTCAACGCGGTGCGGGAGGAGGGCCTGGTCGAGGTGGACAAGATCGAAGAGCACTTCCAGGGGCGCTGCCGGACCGTGGTCCGGGTGCCGTGGGACCCGCACCTGTCGGCCGGGGCCGAAACCCAGGTCGACCGTTTGCGCCCCGTTACCAGACGCGCGTACTTGGAGGTAGCCGCCGCCGTGGCCGATGGATTCACGGCATGACCATCGGAAGGAACTACCGATGCTGTTGCGCATGATCGTGGTCGCCCAGGACCGGGTGAACTTCACCCCCGATTTCGACGCCATCCCCGGTGCCGGTCCCGTCCAGCAATTGATCAACGGGATCGGCGCCTTCGCCCTGCTGCTCTCCCTGGTGGGCATCATCATCGGCGGGGCCATGTGGGGCGTCGGCTCGCTGTCGTCCAACTACCACCAGGCCGCGGTGGGCAAGCGGGCCACCCTGTACTCGGTGGTCGGCGCCGTCATCGTCGGCGCGGCCGCGGCCCTGGTCAACTGGGCGTTCTCGCTCGGTCAGACCGCCTAGGACGCTGATGGCGAGCTCCCCGACGCCGGGGGCCCGGCCGGCACGCCGGGCCTTGCCGGCGTTGGCGGGGAGGTGAGGCCGATGGCCGTCGGCGACCAGCGGGCCCGGGTGCTGTACCGGCTTCCCGAGCAGCGGCGGTTCGGGGCCAGCGGCACCCCCCGGCTGCTGACCCTGGTGCTGCTGGCCGTCGTCCTGTTCCTGGGCGGCATGGTCATCGGGCGGGCCTCCATGACCAGGGACCAGGACGGCGGCGCGGCCACGGCGACCAGCGCGCCGGCGGCCGCCGCGACCCCCTCCGCCGCGACCCCGTCCCCGACGGTGGCCGCCACCCCGGGCACGGCCGCCGCGGCCCCGGCCGAGGGGGCCGCCACCAAGGTCGGCCCGCGCCGGTTCAAGGCCGGGGTCGGGGTCGGCTACGCCCGCAGCCAGCAGGGCGCGGTGGCCGCCGCGGCCAACTACACCAGCGTCCTGTCCAGCGACCTCCTCCTCGACACCACCAGGCGCCGGGCGGCGATCGACGCCCTGGCCGCCCCCGAGGCCAAGGCCCGCCTCCAGAAGACCTTCGACCAGGCGGTGGTGTCCCTGCGCCAGGGCCTTGGCGTCACCGGGGGGGCCGACGACGGCACCCAGGTGCTGCTGCGGGCCACCCCGGTCGGCTGGCGGGTCGAGGACTATGACAACGGCGCCGCCAAGGTGGCCATCTGGGTGACCAGCGTCGGCGGGTCCATCGGCGGGAAGGTGCCGGTGCCGATCCGCGAGGGCTGGGGCACGACCACCGTCACCCTGCGCTGGGCGGGCGGCGACTGGAAGCAGGTCGAGAGCACCACCACCGACGGGCCCGTCCCGATCGCCGACGTCGCCCCCCCGACCGCCGCCCCCGAGCTGGTCGACAAGGCCAACGAGTTCAAGGAGTTCACCTATGCCCCAGGACCGTAGGCGCGCCTGGGCCCGCGCGGTCCTGGTCTTCGCCACCCTCGCCGCCCTGCTGGTGGTGCTGGCCCCGGCCGCCATGGCCCAGGACCAGCCACCCGACCCCGGGCAGGAGCGCTGCGACAACATCCCCAACCCGGTGGCCCGCAACGTCTGCAAGGCCGGGACCAACCCCGGTCAGGCGGTCACCAGCGCGGTCGCCGGGGCGGCCCAGAACGTGGTCGAGACGGCCGGCGACAGCGCCCTGCGCAGCTTCACCGCCGCCGTGGCCTCGGCCGGCAAGTTCTTCCTGGAGAAGGTGGGCGGCCTGATCCACGGCACCACCAGCCCCGACGTGGTCAACGCGGACTGGTTCGCCTCCCAGTACCGGGTGATGCTGGCCCTGGCCGTGATCATCGCCCTGCCCATCCTGCTGGTCTCGGTCGCCCAGTCGATCGTGCGGGCCGACGGCATGCAGGCCATCCGCTCGGCCTTCGTGTTCCTGCCCCTGGCGGCCATCCTGTCGGCCGTCGGGCCGGCCATGGTGCAGATCCTGATCAACATCAGCGACTGGATGAGCGCCGCCCTCGGCGGCAACGCCGCCGCCGACGCCCAGAAGTTCATGAGCGACGCCGGCAGCGCCCTCGGCGGGCTGGGCGCCGGCTCGGTCAACCCGGCCGTCCCCGTGTTCGGGGTGCTGCTGGGCGCCCTGATCGTCACCCTGGGGGCGCTGTCGATCTGGCTGGAGCTGCTGCTGCGGGCGGCCGCCATCTACATCTCGGTGCTGTTCCTGCCCCTGGCCCTGGCGGCGATGATCTGGCCGGCCGGCTGGCGCTGGTGCCGGCGCCTGATCGAGTTCCTGATCGCCATCATCTTCGCCAAGGTCTTCATCGTGGCCATCATCAACCTGGCCACGGCCGGGCTGGCCCGGGGCGGGCTGGGCGACAAGTTCGAGGGCGTCCTGGCCGGCGGGGCCCTGCTCCTGATGGCCGCCTTCACCCCGATCGCCCTGCTCAAGCTCATCCCCCTGGCCGAGGCGGCGGTGGTCACGGCCGGCCACCAGCGGGCCGCCCTGCGCCAGGCCACCACCGGCGCGACCGCCCTCACCACCAGCTCCTCGGTGGTCTCGGGCATGATCAACACCCGCTTCCGGACCAGCGCCGGGGCCGGCCCGGCGGCGGCCGGGTTCGGCCCCCCGGCGGCCGCGGCCGCCGCCGGCGCGGCCGTCATCGGCACCGCCCGCAACCGCGCCACCTCCAGCTTCGCCGCCATGAGCTCGGCCGACGAGGGCGGCGGCGGGGAGCCGGCGGCCCCGGCGGCGATCCGCTCCTCGGCCCGTCCGGCCCCGGCCAACATCGGCGGCAACGGCGGCGCCTCCAGCTCGGCCAAGCCCCTGAAGCTGCCCGACCTGTCCGGCGGGGAGTCGGATGCGTAGCCCCCTGGAGATCCGCTACCGTTTCGGGCCGCTGGAGCGGCGCGGCTGGGTCGGCTCGCTCCGCCCCGGCCAGCTGGTGATCCTGGCCGCGGCCGTGTTCTTCACCATCCTCCTGGTCCAGGCCCTCAAGAGCGGCCTCGGGCTGCTGGGCGGCGTGATCCTCCTCAGCCTGGGGGCGCTGCTCACCTTCGTTCCCCTCTATGGGCGGCCCCTCAACGAGTGGGTCCCCGTGATCGGAGTGTTCATGGCCCGCAAGGCGACCGGACGCAGCCGCTTCCGCTCGCGCGCCCCCGAAGCCGGCACCCGCTTCGCCGGCGGTGACGAGCCCGTCAAGCTGCCCGACACCATCGGCAAGGTGGAGCTGCTCGCCTTCCCGTTCCGCGGGGTCGAGCTGGGCGTGCTCGCCGACCGGCCCAACCACACCTTCTCGGCCGTCATCCAGGCCCGGGCACGCTCGTTCGTGCTCCTCGACCCGGTCGACAAGGCCCACCGGCTGGCCGGCTGGGCCGGGGTGATCGCCGGCCTGGCCCGCGAGGGCAGCCCGATCAGCCGGGTCCAGTGGATCGAGCGCACCGCCCCCGACGACCCCGACGCCCTCAGCCGCTACCTGCGCGAGGCCATCGACCCCTCCATCGGCCTCGACGCCCTGCCCCTGCAGAGCTACCTGCGCCTGACCCACGCCGCCGCCCCGGTCACCGAGCAGCACGAGCTCTTCATCGTCCTCCAGGTCAACGCCGGCAAGGCCGGCCGGGCCATCAAGCAGGCCGGCGGCAAGGACACCGGCGCCTGCATGGTCCTGGCCCGGGAGCTGGAGACGATGGCCCGCCGCCTCGAGTCGGCCGAGGTCGAGGTCCTCCACGCCCTCGGCCCCCGCCGCCTGGCGGCAACCATCCGCCTCTCCTACGACCCCCACGCCCGGGCCAACCTGGCCCGCCTGGCCAGCGTCGACCCCGACCGCGGGGGCGGCGTCTCCCCCCGCAACGCCTGGCCCATGGAGGCCGAGGAGCACTGGAGCTACTACCGCACCAACGACGTCGTCCACGCCACCTACTGGATCGCCGAGTGGCCCCGCATCGACGTCGGCCCCGACTTCCTGGCCCCCCTCCTGGTCCAGACCCGCTCCCAGCGCACCGTCGCCGTCACCATGGAGCCGGTCCCGCCCCTCAAGGCGATGCGCGCCGTCGGGTTCGCCAAGACCGCCGACGTGGCCGACGAGGAGCTCCGCCAGAAGCTCGGCTTCCTCGGCACCGCCAAGCGCCGCAACCAGGCCGACGCCGTCTCCCGCCGCGAGCAGGAGCTCGCCGACGGCCACGCCGACGTCCGCTTCTCCGGCTACATCACCGTCACCGCCGACAACCCCGAAGCCCTCGCCGAAGCCACCGGCGAGGTCGAGCACGC
>CALGFH010000264.1 GCA_937881255.1 uncultured Actinomycetes bacterium | reverse complement strand
GTGGGACAGCCACACGTCGGTGCCGACGGTCGCGGCCAGCCGCAGCCCGCAGCTCAGCAGGTGGTGGTAGAGGACGGCCGTGCCCTCGACGTCGCTGGGGCCGATGAGGTCGACCGAGTCGACCAGCCCGAGGGCGGCGTCGGCGACCAGCTCGCGGGCCTCCACCGACCGGGGGAAGGCGAACGCCTGGGCGGGCGAGCCGTCGGCCAGGGGCGAGAACACCGGGTGGGTGTAGGCGACGGTCGCGCCCAGCCCCCGCAGCTCCTCGCACACGGCGGCGTTGGGCGGCCAGTCGAACGGCTCGTCCGACCCCTCGTGGCCGCTGTGGTAGCGGGCCGGGCGGCCGCGCAGGCCGAGGGCGTGGACGTGGCCGAGCAGGTCGTTGCGGTACTCGACCGAGAAGCGGGCCACCCGCTCGGCGGTCGTCCAGGGCAGGTCCCGGCCCGCGGTGGCCTCGAAGGCCTCACGGTCGTAGACCCGGGTCTGGCTGATGTTGGCCGCGACCAGGTTCATCAGGTGCAGGCCCTCGGCCACCTGCATGCACGCCGCCTCGTCGGGCCCGCACACCAGGTCGCCCGAGTAGTTCATGTGCACGTGCAGGTCGCCGCCGTACCAGCCGCGAGCCGCCGGATCATGCAGGCGCTCCGGCTCCAGCTCGACCTCGACGGTGGCCCCGGCCGCGGGGGTGACCGTGGCCCGGGCGGTGGCGAACTCCAGGCCGCGGCCGCAGCCGACGGTGAGCGGGGCCGCGGGCACGTCCAGCATGAGGTCGTGGCCGTGGAAGAAGGGCCGCTCGTGGAAGTCCCACTTGGGCAGCCGGTCGTCGGGGAACCAGGCCCCGCCGCGGTCGTCCACCACCGACCAGCGGCTGGGCCGGCGGGACCGCAGCCGCAGCCGGGCCCGGCCCGCCCGCTGGCCGGCCGGCGCCGCCGCCTCCCCCACGGCCAGCGACGCCTCCCCGGTGACGGTCCGGATGGCCAGCGCCACCCCACCCGCCTCGACCGGCACCGGAGCGCCGCCGACCTCGACCCGGGTCGCCTCCGGCAGGGCCGAGTCGAGCACCACGGCCACCTCGGCGCTGCCGCCCTCAAGCACGTACGGCGCCGCCCCGGCCCGCAGGGTCACCCCGCCGTCCTCCAGCCGGGCCACGGCCAGCCCGGCCGGCAGCGGGTCGGTGAGGCAGGCCCGCACCGTGGCCGGCCAGTCGGCCTCCTGGAAGGAGAACACCGCCGCCAGCAGCCGGTTGCCGAGCCAGCGGGCGTACGGCTGGGCGCGGTCGTAGCCGTCGGACTCGCCGCCCCAGTCGGCCGGCCGCTCGGCGGCCAGGGCCCGGTAGCCGGCCAGCATGGCCGCCACCGGTGGCGGCAGCCGGTCAGCGGCCGGCGGGTCGCAGCACATGGCGGGAGGGCACGCTCAGTCCTGCTCGATGATGGAGAGGATGTTGCCCGCAGGGTCGCGGAACCAGGCGATCAGGGGCCCCTGGCCGCGGTTGATCCCCTTGTCGTCCTGCTCGATGCCGTCGTACCGCTCGAAGCGCACGCCCCGCTGGATGAGGCCGTCGACCGTCCCCTCGACGTCGGCGACCGGGAAGTTGAGGATCGTGTAGGTCGCCGGGGCGTGGTCGGGTTTGGTGTAGACCAGCACATTGCGGCCCCCGCCCAGGTGCAGGGTGAGGAAGTCGCTCTGGTCGTCCAGCTCGGACACGTTCAGGCCGAGGGTGTCGGCGTAGAACGTCCTGGCCGCGGCCAGGTCGGGCACGGCGAAGCCGCTGTAGGCCTCGGAGTCGGCGAGCATGGTCATGCTCCTCTCGGTCGGGTCGGGCAACGGTACCGCCCCGGCGTCACAGCGCCCGGGACAGGCGCATGAACCGGATGCCGGGGACCACCCGCAGCAGCGGCCGCAGGGCGGCCGGGAGCAGCGGGGCGGCGGCGGCCGCGTCGAGCAGGCGCGGGTCGGCGAGCTCGAACCGGCGCCCGCTCCGCAGCAGCGTGCCGCGGCCGGCGGCCAGGACGTTGCGGACCCAGTCGCGCTGTTGCCCGTAGGGCAGCGAGACCAGGAACCCGTCGCCCAGCGGCAGCGGCATCACCGGGGTCCGGTACTGGCGCCCCGAGCGGCGGCCCTGGTGGAGCATGTAGGCCACCGGGGACAGCCGCCGGCCGGCGATCGTGCCGATGACCTTGTTGGGGACCCGCCGGTTGAACCGGGCCAGGCGGTCGCTGACAGTCATGGGCGGCATCCTATGCGACCCGGGCCTCGCGCCGGCTGCCGTCGGGGCTAGGCGCCGCCGGTCAGCCTGGCGCTCTTGAGGGCGCCGTCGGCGACGTTCCACTTGGTGAGGACGCGGTCGTAGCTGCCGTCCTCGATGATCGCCCGCAGGGCCTCCTGGAGGACCGACTGGAGGTCGCCGTCGTCCTTGCGGACGCCGATGCCGTAGGGCCCGGGGTCGATCTGGTCGCCCACCACCTGAAAGTCGCGGCCCTGGCCGGAGACCTTGGCGTTGTAGGCGGCCACCGGGAAGTCGGCCAGGGCGGCGTCGGCCCGGCCGAACTTGACCTCCAGGACGACCTGGGTGCCGCTCTCCAGGGGGCGGGCCTTGATGGGGTTGGCCCCGCAGTCGGCCTGCTGGCCGTCGACCAGCTCCTCGTGGATGGTGCCGGCCTGGAGGGTGACGGTGGCGCCGCACAGGTCGGCCATGGACTTGACCCCCTCGGGGTTGCCCCGCGGGACCAGGATCGAGGTGCCGGCCTGGAAGTACTCGAGGAAGCTGATCTCCCGGGCCCGCTCGGGGGTGGCGGTCATCGAGGAGATGATCAGGTCGAACTTGCTCTTCTGGAGCGACGGGATCAGCTCGTCGAAGCCGGTGTTGACGAAGGTGAAGCGGACCCCCAGCTGGCGGCCCAGCTCGGTCGCCAGGTCGGGGTCGATGCCGCGGACCTGCGGCTCGGGCTCGCCGACGGGCCGGTCGAGCACGTCGGGGGCGAAGGCGTCGTAGAACTCCACCGGCGCATAGGAGATGTCGGAGCCGACCCGGATCTCCCGGGCCGCGCGGATCCGCTGGGGCAGGCGGCGGCCCAGGTCGGTCAGGCCCTCGGCCACGGCCGGGGCGTCACTGGGGGCGCCCTGGTCGCCGGCGCCGGTGCAGCCGCCGGCCAGCACGGCCACGACCAGCAGCGCGAGCACCGGGAAGGCCCCGCGCCGCCGTCCCCAGCCGCTTGTCCGCCCTTGCACCATCCACCACGTTGTGACAGTTTCCGCTCTCTGAAGGCACGAAGCGTACTACGGTCCCCACCTGCTCCGTGTCGATCGACCCGTCGTCCCCATGAAAGTTGGGTCGGTGCTCGGCAACCTGTCCCTCCGCCCCAAGATCGCGCTGATCCTCCTGCTGCCCGTCGCGGCCCTCCTGCTGCTGGCCGGGCTCCGCATCGGGTCGAGCGTCTCGACCAGCCGTCAGGCCGCCCAGGTGCGTGGCCTGACCGAGTTCGCCCTGCGCGGCACCGCCCTGGCCCACGAGCTCCAGCGCGAGCGCGGCCTGACCCTGGGTGGGCTGCTCGCCGGCCGGCGCTCCCCCGGGGTGCGCGAGCAGCGGGCCACCACCAACCGCGCCCTGGCCGCCTACCGGGAGAGCGCCGCCGGGCTCGACGTCGACGCCCTGGCCCCGGCCGCCGCCGACGAGCTGGCCTCGGCCACCAACCGGCTGGGCGGGCTGACCGACCTGCGCCAGGACGTCAACCAGGGGTCGATCGCCCCGGGGGCCGCCCTCGACGCCTACAACACCACCATCGCCGACCTGCTCAACACCAACCGCGGGCTGATCACCGGCATCGCCGACCCCCAGCTGGCCCAGCGGGTGGGGGCGTTCGTGGCCGTCTCCCGGATCAAGGAGCTGGCCGCCCTGGAGCGCGAGCAGGTCTCGGAGGTGCTGGACAAGGGCAGCTTCGGCCCCGGCGAGTTCCGGCGCTTCACCTCGACCCTCTCCACCCGGGCGGTGCTGCTGTCGGAGTTCCGGGCGGCCGCCGACGACGCCCAGCGGGCCACCTTCGTCGACACCCTGGTCGGCCCCGAGGTCCAGCGGGCCAGGGAGCTCCAGGCGGAGGCCATCGCCAGCGAGGACGCGTCCCGGCTGGAGCTCGACCCGGCCGAGTGGTGGACGGTCAACTCCACCGAGATCGACCTGCTGCGCCGGGTCGAGAACCAGCTGGGCGCGGCCGCGGTCGAGGCCAGCCGGGACGACGAGACGGCCGCCCGCACCCGGGCCGGCCTCGACGCCGCCGCCGTCCTGGTCGTCCTGGCCCTGGCCATCGGGCTGTCCCTGGTCGTGGTGCGGTCGCTGCTGCGGCCGCTGGGGCTGCTGCGGTCCTCGGCCGAGGAGGTCGCCCACAGCCAGCTGCCCGGGGTGGTCGAGCGGCTCCAGCGGGCCGAGCCGGTCGACCTGACCGCCGAGACCCAGCCCATCGGCATCCGCGACCGCGACGAGATCGGCCAGGTGGCCAGGGCCTTCGATGCCGTCCACTCGACCGCGGTGCGGGTCGCGGCCGAGCAGGCGGCCCTGCGCCGCAGCGTGGCCGACATGTTCCTCAGCCTCGGCCGGCGCCTCCAGGCGCTGGTCCACCGGCAGCTGGAGCTGCTGGACGAGCTGGAGCGGACCGAGGCCGACCCCCAGCAGCTGCGCAGCCTGTTCCGCCTCGACCACCTGGCCACCCGGATGCGCCGCAACGCCGAGAACCTGCTGGTGCTGTCGGGCGCCGAGCCGGTGCGGCGCTGGAGCGAGCCGGTGCCCCTGCCCCGGGTGATCCGGGCCGCCTCGGCCGAGATCGAGGACTACAACCGGGTCGGGGTCATGCCCATGGCCGACGTGCGGATCGTCGGCCATGCCGTCTCCGACGTGATCCACCTGCTGGCCGAGCTGATCGAGAACGCGGCCGCGTTCTCGCCCCCCGGGACCCGGGTCCAGGTGTCGGGCGAGCCGGCCGCCCACGGCTACCTGCTGGAGGTCGAGGACCAGGGCATCGGCATGTCCGACGAGGAGCTGGAGCTGGCCAACGAGCAGCTGGCCAAGCCGACCACCATCGACCTGGCCAGCGCCCAGCGGCTCGGTTTCTACGTGGTCGGCCGCCTGGCCTCCCGCCACAGCATCAAGGTGCGGCTGCGCCGCTCCTGGTTCGGCGGGGTGGCGGCGCTGGTGCTGCTGCCGGCGAGCCTGCTCGGGGGGCCGGAGACCGAGATGGAGCGGGCGGGGACCGGGCACCCCGAGGTCGGGCCGGCCCCGGATGACCCCGGGGAGCCCCGCAGGGGTGCCCCGGGGGAGCGGGGCGAGCCGGTGCCGACCCCGGTGCCGCGGGCGTTCGCCGTCAAATCCCCCGGGGCGGGGCGCGACAATGGCATGGCCGGATAGCCAGCGGGCGCGACCAGGGGGGACCGATCGATGACCGGCCGCTACGAGGCCGACCCTGGCCCGTTCCTGCGGCCGTACGCCATGACCGAGGGCCGGACCGAGCCGACCGGGCACGACCTGGCCATCGAGGACCTCATCGGCGCCGCCTCGGCCACCGACCCGCCCCCCTGGCTCAGCCTGGAGCACCGGTCGATCGCCCTGGCCTGCCGCGAGACCCTGTCCGTGGCCGAGCTGGCCGCCCGGGTCGACCTGCCCCTGGGGGTCACCCGGGTGCTGGTCGGCGACCTGGCCACCCACGGCATGGTCACCGTCCACCGGGCCCCGAGCCACGCCGGAAGCCCCAACGTCGCCCTGCTCGAGCAGGTCCTGCACGGCCTCCAGAAGCTGTAGCCGGCGTCAGGCCGGGTCGGCCAGTCCCGCCTGCTCCATCGCGGCCAGCATCCGCTCCACCGGGCCCTCGATGGCGTTGGCCGTGGCCAGGGCGGCCAGGCGCTGGCGGTCGGGCGGGTGGGGGTCGCTGATCCGGTAGCGGACGTCGGTGGCCACCGCGGCGACCTTGCGCATGGCCTCGATGTAGCCGGCGCTGGCGGTCAGGGCGGCGTTGAGGCGGGGGGTGAGGCGGCCCGCCTCGGCCGCGGCCAGCAGGGCGTCCAGGTCGGGGTGGTCGGCGACCAGGGTGGCGGCGGTCTTCTCGCCGATCCCGGGCACCCCGGGCAGGCCGTCGGAGGGGTCGCCGCGGAGGATGGCCAGGTCGACGTAGCGCTCGGGCGGGACCTTGGCCTTGGCGGCCACCCCGGCCGCGTCCATGGTGGCCAGCGACGAGGTGCCCTTGAGGGGGTACAGCACCCAGACCTGCGGGTCGCGGACCACCTGGAACAGGTCCCGGTCGCCGGTGAGGACGGCCAGGCGCTCCTCCGGCCCGGCGGCGGCGGCGATCGTCCCGATGACGTCGTCGGCCTCGTAGCCGGCGGCCTCGGCCACCGGCAGGCCGGCCGCGTCCAGCACCTCCAGCAGCAGCGGGACCTGGCCGGGCAGCTCGGGCGGGTCGTCGGCCCGTTTCGACTTGTAGCCGGCGTACAGGTCGACCCGCCACTGGGGCCGCCAGTCGGCGTCGAACACGTTCGCCACCGCCCGTGGGCGCCGGTCGACCAGCACCCGCGAGACCATGTCCAGGTAGCCGCGGATGGCGTTCACCGAGTTCCCGTCCGGGCCCTTGATCGACTTGGGCAGGGCGAAGAACGCCCGGTAGAACAGGCTGGGCGAGTCGACCACGAGGCGGGTCATCTGGTCGGGCATGGCGGCAGCATGCCACGCCCGGCCCGGCGGCGGTGGAATTTTCCCTCACGGAGGGTGATGTGGTAAGAACCTCACCGTCTGCGGTCCCCCAGCCGCGGGCGAACCGGTTCCCGAACCCCCTCAGGGAGCGGCTCTCAGAAGATGGTGGCGCCCTACCGACGTGCACGGGTGCCGCGGTGGCTGGCCGTGGTCGCGGCCGGGGCCGCCGTGGCCTCCTTGCTGCTGCCCCAGTTCGCCGGCGCGCAGGAGGGGACCGACATCCCCTCCGAGCTCAAGAAGGTGAAGGCCACCCTGGCCAACGCCAAGGCCGACGCCAAGAAGCTCGCCGCCGCCCTCGACCGGGCCAACCAGGCCCTCGACCAGGCCGAGAACGAGCTCGCCCAGGCCGAGCAGCAGCGCCTCGACGCCCACGCCCGCGGGGTCCGGGCCACCGCCGCCCTGGCCGACGCCACCGAGCGGGTCGACCGGCTGCGCCGCATCCTCGGCGACCGGGCCCGCGGCATCTACATCGCCGGCGACCCGGCCGGGCTGGCCGCCCTGGTCCAGAGCGGCAAGGCCGACCAGCTCCTGGGGCAGGTGGCGATCCTCGACCACCTGGCCAAGGAGAGCAACAACTCGCTGGCCGACCTGATCGTCGCCCAGCAGGACTACGCCCTGGCCCGCTCGTCCCTGTCCGAGGCCGAGGTCGACGCCCGCAGGGCCGGGGCCCAGATCAGCCGCAAGATCGACCAGGCGCTGGAGCTGCGCGACCTCCGGGTCCAGGCCAAGGACGCCCTTGACGACAAGATCCGCCGGCTCGAGGGCGAGGCCGGGGTGCTGCGGGTGACCCTCCAGCAGCGCCAGCAGCGCCAGGCCGGCCAGGTCCGCGGCGGCGGCAAGTGCGACCTGTCCGGCACCTCGGACGCCGAGTACTTCATCATCATGAAGGAGTCGGGCGGCGACCCGACCGCCGACAACCCCCGCTCCACCGCCTTCGGCCTTGGCCAGCTGCTGATCGACGGGCGCCGCCACTACCTCGGGGCCAACGCCGACACCACCGACTGCGCCCTCCAGCTGCAGGCGTTCCGCGGCTACGTCCGCGACCGCTACGGCACGGCCGAGAACGCCCGGGCCTTCTGGCTCTCCCACGGCTGGTACTAGCCGGGGTCTGCTCTATGCTGGGCGGCGATGCCCAAGCCCAAGGTGCTCGCGCTCGTCATGGCCGGCGGTGAGGGGAGCCGGCTGGAGCTGCTGACCGAGCGGCGGGCCAAGCCGGCCCTCCCCTTCGCCGGCGTGTTCCGGCTGATCGACTTCCCCCTGTCCAACTGCGTCCACTCGGGGATCGAGGACGTCTGGGTGCTGCAGCAGTACCGGCTCCAGTCGCTCAACGACGAGCTGGCCAACGGCCGCCCCTGGGACCTGGACCGGACCTACGGCGGCCTGCGCCTGCTCCCGCCCCAGCTCGGGGCCGGGGAGGAGGACGGCTTCCACGAGGGCAACGCCGACGCCATCTGGCGCAACCGCCAGCTGATCGCCGAGCACGACCCCGAGGTGGTGCTGGTGCTCAGCGCCGACCACGTCTACCGGCTCGACTACGGCGAGGTGCTGGCCCGCCACCGCGACCGGGGGGCGGCGGTGACGGTGGTCACCACCGAGGTCTCCGACGAGCGGGAGGCGTCCCGCCAGGGGGTGGTCGAGGTGGCCAGGGACGGGCGCCTCAGCGGCTTCCACTACAAGCCCGAGGAGCCACCGACCACACGGGTCGCCACCGAGGTGTTCGCCTTCGAGACCCGGCGGCTGCTCGACACCCTGGACGAGCTGGCCGCCGGCGACGGCGAGCTGAAGGACTTCGGCCACGGCCTGCTCCCCCGCCTGGTCGAGGCGGGCGAGGCGG
>CALGFH010000263.1 GCA_937881255.1 uncultured Actinomycetes bacterium | reverse complement strand
GGACCTGGTAGCCGAGGCTCTCCAGCTCGGCGACGATCTCGCCGGAGTGGATGGCGTTGCGGGTCTCCAGGGTGAGGCGGACCTCGACCTGGTCCAGGTCGAGGTCAAGGCCGGAGCGGTGGTGCTCGACCGAGAGCACGTTGAGGCCCAGGCGGGCCACCACGGCGGTCAGGGCGGCCAGGTTGCCCGGGGTGTCGTCGATCACCACCCGCAGAGCCACGTAGCGGCCGGCCGCGGACAGGCCGTGGTCGATCACCTTGGTCAGCAGCAGCGGGTCGACGTTGCCGCCCGACAGCAGCGCCACCACCGGGCCCTCGCCCCCGACCCGGTCGGCCAGCACCGCCGCCAGGGCGGTCGCCCCCGACGGCTCGACCACCGCCTTGGCCCGCTCCAGCAGCAGCAGCAGGGCCTGGCTGATCTCCTCCTCGCTGACCAGCACGACGTCGTCGACGTGGGCCCGGACGTGGGCCAGGGTCAAGGGCGACGGCGACTTGAGGGCGATCCCGTCGGCCATGGTCTGGAGCCGCTCCAGGCGCACGCAGTGCCCCGCCTTCAGCGAGCTCATCATGGTCGGGGCCCCGGAGGCCTCGACCCCGACCACCCGCACGTCGGGCCGGACCGCGGCCAGGGCGGCGGCGATCCCGGAGATCAGCCCGCCGCCCCCGATGGGCACGACCACCGTGGTCGCCTCGGGTGCCTCGGAGGCCAGCTCCAGCCCGATGGTGCCCTGGCCGGCGATGATCAGCGGGTCGTCGAAGGGCGGCACCAGCACCGCCCCCTCGGCGTCGCCGAGGGCCCGGGCGCTGGCGATGCAGTCGTCGACGGCCTGGCCGCCCATGCGCACCGTCGCCCCGTAGTTCCGGGTCGCCTCGACCTTGGGCAGGGGCGCGTTCACGGGCATGAAGATGGTCGCCGGGTGCCCGGTGAGCTTGGCCGCCAGGGCCACCCCCTGGGCGTGGTTGCCGGCCGACCCGGCCACCACCGGCGTGCCCGGGGGCAGCCGCGAGATCCGGTTGTAGGCCCCGCGGATCTTGAACGAGCCGGTGCGCTGGCGGTTCTCCGGCTTGAGGATGACCGGCCGGCCGGCCAGGGCGCTCAGGGTCTCGGAGCGGTCGACCGGGGTCTCGCGGATCACCCCGGTGACCCGCTCCCGGGCCGCGCGGATGTCGTCGATGGTGACCAGGCGCTGGTCACCACCCAATGGCGGGTGCTCCACGAGAGGCGTGCCCATTGCCAGAGAAGATACCCTTCCCCTAGGGCCGGGCGAAGGAGGACCGCATGGCGAAGACCAAGGCAGCCAGCCCGCGCGAGGCGCTCGAGGCCGACGAGGCGGCGAGCGCCAAGCTCGGCAAGAAGCGCTACGAGGAGGAGCTGGCCCGCCTCCAGCTGGAGCTGATCAAGCTCCAGGAGTGGATCAAGCACGCCGGGCTCAGGGTGGTGGTGATCTTCGAGGGCCGTGACGCCGCCGGGAAGGGTGGAACGATCAAGCGGATCACCGAGAGCCTCAACCCCCGGATCTGCCGGGTGGTGGCCCTGGCCGCCCCGACCGAGCGCGAGCGGACCCAGTGGTACTTCCAGCGCTACGTCGCCCACCTGCCGGCCGCCGGCGAGATGGTCCTGTTCGACCGCAGCTGGTACAACCGGGCCGGGGTCGAGCGGGTGATGGGCTTCTGCACCGAGGACGAGTACCAGGAGTTCCTCCGGGCCTGCCCGGAGTTCGAGCGGATGCTCCTGCGCTCGGGGATCATCCTCGTCAAGTACTGGTTCTCGGTCTCCGACGCCGAGCAGGAGCGCCGCTTCCAGCGCCGCCTCTCCGACCCCACCCGCCGCTGGAAGCTGAGCCCGATGGACCTGAAGTCCCGCGAGATGTGGGTCGAGTACTCCCGGGCCAAGGACGACATGTTCCACTACACCGACACCAAGCAGTCGCCCTGGTGGGTGGTGAGCGCCGACGACAAGCGCCGGGCCCGGCTCAACTGCATCAGCCACCTGCTCGAGCAGATCCCCTACGGCGACCTGACCCCCGAGCCGATCAAGCTGCCGCCGCGCCGCGACGACAGCGGCTATGTCCGCCCGCCCATGACCGACCAGACCTTCGTGCCCGACCGCTTCGAGTGAAAGGCCGCCCGTGGCATCCATCGCGATCGGCGCCGACGACGCCGGGGCCCCGCTGAAGGAGCGCCTGGCCGCCTACCTCCGGCAGCGGGGCTTCCAGGTGGAGGACTACGGCAACGGCGACGGCCTCGACTACCCCGACGTGGCCGCCGAGGTCGCCGAGGCCGTGGCCCGGGGCGAGCACGACCGGGCCCTGCTCGTCTGCGGCACCGGCCTCGGCATGGCCATCGCCGCCAACAAGGTCCGGGGCGTCCGCGCCGCCACCGCCCACGACCCCTACTCCGCCGAGCGGGCCCGCAAGTCCAACAACGCCCAGGTCCTCACCATGGGCGCCCGCGTGATCGCCCCCGAAGCCGCCGAGAAGGTCCTCGACCACTGGCTCACCGCCGAGTTCGAGCCCGGCCCCTCCTCCCCCAAGGTCGCCAAGCTGGAGGCCCTGGACGACCGTTACCGGCCCACCGGGGCCTGAGCCCGGAGGAGGCCGTAGGCGATGCCGTCGGCCAGGGCTTCCCAGGAGGCGGTGACGATGTCGTCGGAGACGCCCACGGTGGTCCATTCGGCGTCGGGGTCGGCGGAGGTGACCAGGACCCGGGTGACGGCGCGGGTGCCGGCGCGGCCGTCGAGGATGCGGACCTTGAAGTCGACCAGGCTGACGTCCTTGAGCTCGGGGTGGCGGGGGGCCAGGGCGCGGCGGAGGGCCTGGTCGAGGGCGTGGACGGGGCCGACGCCCTCGCCGACGGCCAGGACCCGCTCGCCGTCGACGACCAGGCGGACGGTGGCCTCGGAGACGTCGCTGCCGTCCTCCTTGCGCTCGACCATGACCCGGTAGCCCTCGAGGGTGAAGGGCGGGTCGAAGGTGCCGCGCTCGCGGCGGACCAGCAGCTCGAAGGAGGCGTCGGCGACCTCGAAGGCGTAGCCGCGGTGCTCCAGCTCCTTGACCCGGTCAAGGACCCTGGTCCCGAGGGCGGGGTCGGCGTCCAGGTCGAGGCCGAGCTCGCCCGCCTTGGCGAGCACGTTGGAGCGGCCGGCGAGCTCCGACACCAGCACCCGGGCCTTGTTGCCGACCCGGCCGGGGTCGACGTGGCTGTAGGCGTCGGCCCGGCGGGCGATGGCCGAGGCGTGCAGGCCGGCCTTGGTGGCGAAGGCGGCCGCGCCGACGTACGGCTGGCGGTGGTCGGGCGGGAGGTTGGCCAGCTCGGCGATGGCGTGGGCGGTGGTGGTGAGGGCGGCCAGCCGGTCCTGGGGCAGCAGCCGCAGGCCCTGCTTGAGCTCGAGCCCGGCGACGATGGCGAACAGGTCGGCGTTGCCGCAGCGCTCGCCGTAGCCGTTGGCCGCGCCCTGGACGTGGCGGGCGCCGGCCTCGACCGCGACCAGCGAGTTGGCCACCGCGCAGGCCGAGTCGTCGTGGAAGTGGACCCCGACCCGGATCCCGGGCGGCAGGGCGGCGCCGACCTCGCGGACGACCCGGGCCACGGTGGTCGGCAGGCTGCCGCCGTTGGTGTCGCAGAGGACCACCGTGTCGGCCCCTGCGGCGGCGGCCGCCTGGACCACGGCCAGGGCGTAGGCCGGGTCGGCGGCGTAGCCGTCGAAGAAGTGCTCGGCGTCGAAGGTGGCCCGGCGGCCGGCCGCCACCAGGTGGGCGATCGACTCGCCGACCATGGCCAGGTTCTCGTCGAGGGTGGTCCGCAGGGCCTCGTGCACGTGCAGGTCCCAGGACTTGCCGACCAGGGTGACGATCGGGGCCTTGGAGTCCAGGAGGGCGTTCAGGTTGGGGTCGTCGTCGACCCCGCGGCCGGGCCGGCGGGTGGCCCCGAACGCGGCCAGGGTGGCGTGGCGCCAGGGCAGCTCGGCGGCGCGGGCGAAGTACTCGGCGTCCTTGGGGTTGGACCCGGGCCAGCCGCCCTCGATGACGTCGACGCCGAGGTCGTCGAGCAGGCGGGTCACCCGCAGCTTGTCGGCCACGGTGAACTGGAGGCCGACCTGCTGGGAGCCGTCGCGCAGGGTGGTGTCGTAGGTCTCTACGTGGTCTTGGCTGGGCATGCTGGACAAAGGGGGAACTCCTGGCTGGGAGCTAGGCGACCGGTTCGACCCAGTCGCGGTAGCGCTCGTCGCGGCCCTTGGTGGCCGCCGTGAAGACCTCCTGCAGCCGCCGGGTAATCGGGCCCGGGTCGCCGAGGACCCGGTCGTCCACCTCCCGGATGGGCACGACCTCGGCGGCCGTGCCGGTGAAGAAGGCCTCGTCGGCCAGGTACAGGTCGGTGCGGACCAGGTCGGTCTCGCGCACCGGGATGCCCTCGCCCTCGGCGATGGTGATGATGCTGTCGCGGGTCAGCCCGGCCAGGCAGCCGGCGGCCAGCGGCGGGGTGTGGAGCACGCCGTCGCGGACGGCGAACACGTTCTCGCCCGACCCGTCGGTCACGTACCCGTTGGTGTTGAGCAGGATGCCCTCGTCGTAGCCGGCCTTGACCGCCTCGGCCTTGGCCAGCGAGGAGTTGATGTACTGGCCGGTGGCCTTGGCCGCGGGCGGGATGATGTTGGGGTCGAGGCGCCGCCAGGAGCTGACCTTGGCCCTGACGCCCGTCTCGAACGCCTCCTCGCCCAGGTAGGCGCCCCACGGCCAGCAGGCGATGACCATGCTGACCGGGGAGGTGAGCGGGTTGAGGCCGATCTCGCCGTAGCCCAGGAACACCAGCGGCCGGATGTAGCAGGCGGGAAGGTTGTTCATGGCGACCAGGTCCTTGGTCACCTTGACGGCCCCTTCGAGCGAGACCGGCGGCTCCATGTGGTAGATCTTGGCGCTGCGGTAGAGCCGCTTCATGTGGTCGGTGAGCCGGAACACGGCCGGGCCGGCGTCGGTCGCATAGGCGCGGATGCCCTCGAACACGCCCCAGCCGTAGTGCAGCGACGGGGTCAGCACGTGGACCCGGGCCTCGTCCCAGTCGACGTACTCCCCGTCCATCCAGATCTTGCCGCTTGGTGTGATTGGCATCGTCGCCCTCCTCTAGTCTGGGGACCCGCCGCCCGCGACGGCGGTGGCGATCCGGTCCCCGAGCGCCTGGGTCGAGTATCCCGCAGCCCCTGGCAGGGCCGCTACGGCCCCGGCCTCGACGGCGGCCGCGGCCTCCCGCTCCCCCAGGTGGTCGAGCAGCAGGGAGGCCGAGAGCACGGCCGCGACCGGGTTGGCCCGGCCGCTGCCGGCGATGTCGGGGGCCGACCCGTGCACCGGTTCGAACAGTGAGGGGGACGAGTCGGGGTTGAGGTTGGCGCTGGCGGCGGTGCCGAGGCCGCCGGCGATGGCCGCGCCCAGGTCGGTGAGGATGTCGCCGAACAGGTTGTCGGTGACGATCACGTCGAACCGTCCCGGGTCGTTGACCAGGTAGAGGCAGGCGGCGTCGGCGTGGGCGTAGTCGAGGGCGACCCCGGTCTCGGCGGCCACCTCGCTGGCCGCCCGCTGCCACAGGTCGCCGGCGTGGACGAGCACGTTGGTCTTGTGGACCAGGGTGAGGCGGCCGGCCCGCTGGCGGGCCTTGGAGGCGGCGAACCGCAGGCAGCGCTCGACCCCGGCCCTGGTCTCGATCGAGGTCTCGGTGGCGGCCTCGGCCGGGCCGCCCCGGTGGACGGTCCCGCCGGCGCCCACGTACACGCCCTCGGTGTTCTCCCGCACCACCACCAGGTCGATGTCGTCGGGCTTGACATGGGCCAGCGGCGACGCCACCCCCGGGTACAGCTTGACCGGCCTGAAGTTCACGTAGAGGTCGAGCTCGAAGCGGAGCCGCAGCAGCAGGCCCCGCTCCAGCACCCCCGGGGGCACGTCGGGCCGGCCGACCGCTCCGAGCAGGATCGCGTCGACCTCGCGCAGCTCGGCGAGCACGGCGTCGGGCAGGGCCTCGCCGGTGCGCAGGTAGCGGTCGGCCCCGAGGTCGTAGTCGACCCAGTCGAGGCCGAAGCCGAAGCGCGCCCCGGCCGCCTCGGCGGCCTTGCGCGCCTCGGCCACGACCTCCGGCCCGAT
>CALGFH010000262.1 GCA_937881255.1 uncultured Actinomycetes bacterium | reverse complement strand
GGCGGCCGCTTCGCCGACCTGTTCGCCCGCTGGCTGGCCGGCGCCGCCTGAGCCCGGGCCGACCGGCTAGGCGTCCAGGAGGCCGGCGTGGTGGGCCAGGATGGCCGCCTGGACCCGGTTGCTCATGCCGAGCTTGGCCAGGACACGGCTGACGTGGGCCTTGACGGTCGCCTCGCTCATGAACAGCCGCCTGCCGATCTCGGCGTTGCTGAGCCCCTGGGCGACGGCAACCACCACCTCGCGCTCGCGCTCGGTCAGCGTGTCGAGCCGCTTGCGGGCCGCGACCGCCTGGGTGCCGCCGCGGGCGGCGAACTCGGCGATCAGCCGCCTGGTCACGGTGGGGGCCAGCATGGCGTTGCCCTCGGCCACCGTGCGGACGGCCTGGACCAGGTCCCGGGGCGGGGTGTCCTTGAGCAGGAACCCGACGGCGCCGTTCTCCAGCGCGGCGTGCACGTACTCGTCCAGCTCGAAGGTGGTCAGCATGATGATCCTTGGCGGGTCGGGCAGGGCGCTGAGCTCCCGGGTCGCGGCCAGGCCGTCCATGGCCGGCATGCGGATGTCCATCAGGACCACGTCGGGCCGGTGGCGCAGGACCTGCTCGGCGGCCGCGCCGCCGTCCGCGGCCTCCCCCACGACCTCGATGTCACCGGCCGACTCGAGGATCATCCGCAGCCCGGAGAGGACCAGCTGCTCGTCGTCGACCAGCACGACCCTGATCATCCCGGGGCCGGCGGCGGTCACGCCGGCACCTCGCACGGGATCGAGGCGCGCACCTCGAACCCGCCGTCGAGCCGCGGACCGGCCTGGAAGGTCCCGCCGAGCAGGGTCACCCGCTCGCGCAGGCCCACCAGCCCGTGCCCGCCGCTGGCCAGGGCCAGGCCCGGGTGGGGGCCGTTGGCCGGTCTGGCGTTGCGGACGGCCACCTCCAGCTCCTCGCGCCCGTAGCGGACGCCGACCTCGGTGGCCGCGTTCGCGGCATGGCGGTGGACGTTGGTCAGCGCCTCCTGGACCAGGCGGTAGGCGGTCCGCTCGACCGTCGCCGGCAGCTGGCGGCGCGTGCCGTCGACCGCCACCGACACCGCCATGCCGGTGTCCCGCGACTGCTGGACCAGCCGGTCCAGGTCGGCCAGGGTCGGCTGCGGGTCGAGCAGGGCGCGGTCCTCGCCCTCGCGCAGGATCCCGAGGATGTCACGGAGCTCCTGGAGCGCCTCCCGGCCGGTCTGGCGGACCAGGGCCGCCTGCTGGGCGGCGGCCGGGTCGGCCAGGGACACCTCGAGGGCCCCGGCGTGCAGGACCATGAGCCCGACCCGGTGGGCGACCACGTCGTGCATCTCCCGGGCGATGCGGGCCCGCTCCTGGGCCTTGGCCCGCTCGGTGTCGAGGAGCTGCTCACGTTCCAGCCGCTCGGCCTCGTCGCGCAGGTGGGCGATGAGCGCCCGGCGGATCCCGATCCACAGGCCGAGCAGCACCGGCACCCCGACGACCAGCACCGTCACCACGACGGCGAACAGGGCGCTCACCTCCGAGACGACCAGCATCCGGGCCAGCACCACCAGGGCGAGCACGCCCAGGAGCACCCCGAACCCGCGGGGGCGCCGGGGCCGGGCCGCGATCGTGTAGCCGGCGACCATCAGGCCCCAGGGGGCGCCCATCAGGGCCCAGGCGACCGTGCCGAGCGCGAGCAGCGGGTAGGGGTTGGCCCGCCGGATGAGCACCAGCATGGCCAGCCCGATCCCGAAGGCCATCCGCATCGCCGCCGGGGCCTCGCCGAGGAGCTCGGCATCGGTCGTGCCGGTCCCCTGGTCGGCGGTGAGGACCAGCACCACCACGGCCAGCCCGAGGTCGACGACCGCCGGCCACCAGCGCACCGCCCGTCGCAGAGGAGACCACCCCGACTCCCGCATCCTCCGAGGGTACGGCCGGCTCACCAGCCATCCAAGCGACCTTCGTCCTCCGGGCCTTCGACTTTCGTCTGGGATCGCCGTCGACCGAGGGCCGATGCCGCCGCCGGCCCGGTCGGCGACCCTGGCCCCGGACCACAGCCGAGACGGGAACGGAGTCGATGACGAGATGACGGCGACGGTGCGGGCGGCCCCCGAGGCGGTGGTGTCGGCGGTCGGGCTGGCCAAGGTCTACGGCCAGGGCGAGACCAGGGTGACCGCCCTCGACGGGGTCGACGTGGCCTTCGGGCGGGGCCAGTTCACCGCGATCATGGGCCCCTCCGGGTCCGGGAAGTCGACGCTGCTGCACTGCCTGGCCGGGCTGGACACGGTCACCAGCGGCCGGGCCCTGATCGGCGGGGCCGACCTCACGAGCATGGACGACGACCAGCTCACCCGGCTGCGCCGCGACCACATCGGCTTCGTGTTCCAGGCCTTCAACCTGGTCCCGACCCTGACCGCGCTGGAGAACATCACCCTGCCCATGGACGTGGCCGGCCGCCAGCCCGACCGGGAGCTGCTGGCCGCCGTGGTCGACGCGGTCGGCCTGGGCGACCGGCTGGGTCATCGGCCGGTCGAGCTCTCCGGGGGCCAGCAGCAGCGGGTGGCCTGCGCGCGGGCGCTCGCCTCCGGCCCGCGGGTCGTCTTCGCCGACGAGCCGACCGGCAACCTGGACTCGCGCTCCGGGGCCGAGGTGCTGGGGTTCCTGCGGCGGGCGGCGGACGAGATCGGCCAGACGATCGTGATGGTGACCCACGACCCGACCGCGGCCGCCTACGCCGACCGGGTGGTGTTCCTGGCCGACGGCCGCGTCGTCGGCGAGCTGGGCCGGCCGACCGCCGACCGCGTCCTGGAGCGGATGAAGCGGTTCGACCGGAGGGGGAGCTGAGATGCGGCGCCTCGCCCTCCGCAGCCTGGCCGCCCACAAGGGGCGGCTGGCCATGACCCTGGCCGCGGTGTGCCTGGGCACGGCGTTCGTCGCCGGGACGATGCTGTTCAGCGCGTCGGCCGAGCGGGCCGGGCTGGACACCCGGCGGCGCACCGACGTCGCCCTGCGGGTGACCGACGCCGGGGACGGCCGGCTCCGGCGGTCGGCGGTGGACGAGCTGGCCCGCCTGCCCGGCGTGGCCGACGCCGACCCGGTGGTGTCCGGGCCGGGATCGCTGCTCGGCCCCGACGGCACGGCCGTCGACGACGCCGGCGGCGTGACCAGCTGGGCCGACAGCCAACGCTTCGCCCTCACCACCGGCCGGGCCCCGGCCGGCGACGCCGAGGTCGCCCTGTCCGGCCCGGCCGCGCGCGCCTCCGGCGCCCGGGTCGGCGACACGGTGCGCCTGCTCCGCGGCGGCTCCCGCCACCAGGCCACCGTGGTCGGTGTCTATGCCTACCGGGCCCTGGGGGACGAGGCGCCACCGGCGATGGCGTTCCAGGAGGCGACCGCCCAGCGGCTGCTCGGCATCCCCGGACAGGTCACCGCGGTCGACCTCGTCGCCGTGCCCGGCGCGGGCCCCGCCGACCTGGCCGGCCGCGTCCAGGCCGCCGTGCCCGGCGCCACCGTGATCGACGGCGCCGTGCCCGGCGCCACCCTGATCGACGGACCGGCCGCCAACGCCGAGGCGCGGGACCGGCGGGTCGCGGAGGCACGGACGCTCCGGACCGCCCTGCTCGGGTTCGCCGCCATCGCCCTGGTGGTCGGCGGCTTCGTCATCGCCAACACCTTCTCGATGCTGGTCGGGCAGCGAACCCGCGAGCTGGCGCTGCTGCGCGCGGTCGGGCTGTCCCGGCGCCAGCTCCGGCGGATGGTGCTCGGCGAGGCGGCCGTGGTCGGGCTGCTGGGCGGCCTGGCCGGGGTCGCCGTCGGCCACGGGCTCGCCGTGCCGGCGGTGCGCCTCCTGGGCGACCAGGCCGGCCCGGCCACCGTGGCGGTCAGCTGGCCGGCCCTGGTGGCCCCGCTGGCCGTCGCGGCCGGGGTCACGGTGCTGTCGGCCTGGGCCGCGGCCCGGCGGGCGGCCCGCACCCCGCCGGTGGCCGCGCTCCGCGGCCAGATCGGCGCGACGCCGGGGGACACCCGGCGGCGCACCATCGCCGGCCTGGCCCTGGCCGTGCCCGGGATCGCCGTGTACGGCTACGCCGCCCTGACCGACCAGATCGACGAGCAGGTCGGGACCGTCGGCCTGGGCGGTGCGGCGCTGCTCATCCTGGCCGTGGTCGTGCTCGCCCCGGGGTTGTGCCGGCTGCTGCTGCGGCCGCTGGCGGCGCCGCTGGCCCGGCTCGGGGCCACCGGGCGGCTGGCCGCCGGCAACGCCGCCCGCAACCCGAGGAGGACCGCGGCCACGGCGTCGGCCCTGATGATCAGCCTCTCGGTGGTCACCGGCCTGGCCATCTTCGGCCACAGCGTCAAGCGCCACACCGTGGCCGGCGTCCGCCGCGACGTGGCCGCCCCGCTGGTCGTCCAGCCGGCCGGGCGCGGGGACGCCGCCATCCCCCAGGCCGAGGTCGAGCAGCTGGCCCGGGTGCCCGGGGTGCGGGCCGTCGCGGCGCTGCGCTATGCCTCCCTGCCGCTGCGGGCCGGCCCGCTCGCCACCCAGGCGCCGGCGACGGTCACCGACCCGGCCGCGCTCGGCACCGCCCTGCGGCTCGAGATGGTCGCCGGCACGGCCGGGGACCTCGCCGGCGGGGTGTTCGTCAGCGCCGACCTGGCCCGGCGGTACGGGGTGTCGGTGGGTGACCGGCTGACCATCGGCTGGCCGCGGGGCGGCGAGCGCGAGCTCACCCTGGCCGGCGTGTACCAGGGGTCCAGCCTGGTCACCGGGCTGCTGCTGCCGCAGTCGGTCGCGCTGCCCCAGCTGGAGGAGACCGGCGCCTTCACCGCGTTGGTGGCCCTCGCCCCGGGCGCGGACGAGGCCGCCGTCCGGGCCGGGCTGGAACGGGCCGTGGCCGACCGGCCCGGCCTGGTGGTCCGCTCACGGGCGGAGTACCTGGACAACGAGCTCCGGGGCGCCGACCTGATCCTGGGGGTGCTGTACGGGCTGCTGGCCCTGGCGGTGGTCATCGGGATCCTCGGCGTGGTCAACACCCTGGCCCTTTCGGTGGTCGAGCGCACCCGGGAGATCGGCCTGCTGCGCGCGGTCGGCCTGACCCGGGGGCAGCTGCGGACGGTGGTCCGGGCCGAGTCGGCCCTGATCGCCCTGGTCGGCGGCGTGCTCGGCGTCGCCGGGGGCTACCTGCTGGGGGCGATGTTCCAGCGGGCGGCCCTGCGGACCGGGCTGCTGGAGGCCGCCGTGCCGGTCGGCCAGCTGGCCCTGGCCCTGGCCGGGCTGGCCCTGGCCGGGGTGCTCGCGGCCGCCTGGCCGGCCCGGCGGGCGGCCCGGACCGACGTGCTGACCGCCATCGCCGCGGAGTAGCCATGCGCATCCAGGCCGCGGGGCTGACCAAGGAGTTCGGCGGCCGGCGGGCCGTCGACGGGCTGTCGTTCACGGTCGAGCCGGGGAGGGTCACCGGGTTCGTCGGTCCCAACGGGGCCGGCAAGTCCACCACCCTGCAGCTCATGCTCGGCCTGGTCCACGGGGGCGGGCGGACGTTGTTCGACGGGCGGCCCTACCGCGACCTGCCGTGCCCGGTGCGCGAGGTCGGGGCGGTGCTGGACGCCAGGTCGTTCCATCCCCGGCGCAGCGCCCGCGACCACCTGCGGATGCTGGCCGCCGCCGGGGGGCGGGGCCGGGCGCCGGACCGGCGGGTCGACCAGCTGCTCGACCTGGTCGGCCTGGCCCCGGTGGCGGGCCGGCCGGCCGGCGGGTTCTCCCTCGGCATGGCCCAGCGTCTCGGCCTGGCCGCGGCCCTGCTCGGCGACCCGCGGGCCCTGCTGCTGGACGAGCCGGCCAACGGCCTCGACCCCCACGGGGTGGCCTGGCTGCGGGAGCTGCTCCGCGCCTTCGCCGCCGGGGGCGGGGCCGTGCTCGTCTCCAGCCACCTGCTGGCCGAGATGCAGCTGCTCGCCGACCACGTGGTGGTGATCGGCCGCGGCCGGCTGCTCGCCGACGAGCCCCTGGACCAGCTCGTCGGGCGGAGCGTCCGCGAGCAGGTGCTGGTCCGCTCACCCGACGCCGGGAGGCTGGCCGAGCTGCTGGCCCCCACCGGGGCCGCGGTCGACCGGACCGGCGACGGCGAGCTCACCATCTCCGGGGTCGGGGCCGAGGTCGTCGGCGACCTGGCCCACGAGGGGCGGCTGCGGCTCCACCGGCTGACCACCCGGAGCGCCTCCCTGGAGGCGGCCTTCCTCGGGCTGACCAGGGACGAGGTCGAGTACGCGGCCGGGGACCGGCCATGACCGCGCTGCTGTCGTACGAGTGGCGGCGGATGCGCTCCCTGGGGAGCGACCGGGCCCTGGTGGCCGGGGTGGTGGCGTTCGCCCTGCTGGCCGACCTGGCCGCCGCCGGCAGGCCGCTGGACGCCGAGGGCGCGGTCTTCCACGTCGTCCAGCGCGACCTGGCCGTCCGCTGGCTCGCGGCGGCGGCCATCGGCGCCCAGGCGTTCGGTCACGAGTTCCGCTACGGGACCATCCGGCCGACCCTGCTCGGGTTCCCCCGGCGGGGCCGGCTGCTGGCCGGCAAGGTCGCCGCCGCGGCCCTGGCCGGCACCGCCGGGGCGCTGCTGGCCTCGGCGGCCTCGTTCGCCCTGCTGCTCGCCCTGACCCGGTGGGACGGGAGCCTGTTCGGCGACCCACGGCTGTGGCGGTCGCTGGCCTACGGGGCGGTCACGGTCGGCCTGGTCGCGGCCCTGGCGGCCGGGCTGGGGGCCCTGACCCGGGGCACCGGGCTGCCGGTGGTGCTGCTGGCCCTGTGGGCCGGGATCCTGGAGCCGCTGGCCGCCGCCGTGCTCGGCGGCGGCGCCGGCCTCCTGCCGTTCCTGTCGATGCTGCAGCTCGCCGCCTACTCGGGCGAGGCGGTCGACCTGGGGGCGACCGGTCCCCTGTCGGCGGTGGTCTTCCCGCTCTGCCTGGCCGCGGTCCTGGTCGCCGCCGCCGCCGCGTTCGCCAGACGGGACGCGACCACCAGCTGACGCCGTTCTCGATTGTCGGCCGGCCCGCGTATGCTCCGCCCCATGGCCAAGCTCATCTACTCGACGATCGCCTCGCTCGACGGCTACAACGCGGACGAGGACGGCAACTTCGACTGGGCCGAGCCCGACGAGGAGGTGCACCGCTTCGTCAACGACCTCGAGCGGCCGGTCGGCACCTACCTGATGGGCCGCCGGATGTACGAGGTGATGGTCTACTGGGAGACCGCCGACACCGTCGCCGGCCAGCCCGACCACATGCTCGACTACGCCCGGGTCTGGCAGGCGGCCGACAAGGTCGTCTACTCCAGGACCCTGGAGACGACCTCCAGCGCCCGGACCCGGATCGAGCGGGACTTCGACCCGGAGGCGGTCCGCCAGCTGAAGGAGTCGGCCGCGGCGGATCTCAGCGTCGGCGGCCCCGGCCTCGCCGCCCAGGCGCTCGGGGCCGGGCTGGTCGACGAGTGCCACCTGTTCCTCTCCCCGGTGGTGGTCGGCGGCGGCAACCGGGCCTTCCCCGACGGCGTCCGCGTGCGGCTGGAGCTGCTCGAGGAGCGCCGCTTCGGCAACGGCGCCATCTACCTCCGCTACCGCACCAGATCCTGAGGAGGCGGC
>CALGFH010000261.1 GCA_937881255.1 uncultured Actinomycetes bacterium | reverse complement strand
AACGTCGACCCGGAGCACGCCATCGCCGCCTTCGCCGGCGACCCCACGGCCCAGCGAGCCCTCTTCCCGGCGCACAAGCGGGTCAAGTCCCGCTTCCCCTACGGCCTGAAGGACGCGATCGCCGACCGCTTCGGCACCAGCCGGGCCACCCGACTCGGGTGACAGCACCGGACGACGGCTGCGAGCAGGCCGTATCGGATCACGTCCTGTTGACGTGAGCGAGCAGGACCCTGACCTCGGCGCGTAATCGCTCGGCCTGCTCACGCTGGCCGGCACGTTCGAGGGCGGCCGCGGCGATCTCTCGACCCTCGATCTCGGCGCGGACGATGTCCTCCATCTGTGCCGCGCTGAGGCTGCGCCGCTCCACCTCCGTCGCACCAACACCCGCGACCGTTCCAGCGAACCTCGGGTGGACGGCGTCCACGTCCTCGGCGTCGGGGTCCGCAATCTCCCAACCGTCCGGTTCCGCGTCGACCGCTTCGGCGTTGTCGATCGCCCCCAGCGCCGACCGCAGCGCCGCCAGCGCCGGGCGGTCCTTGGCCTTCATCGCCGCCGGCAGCGCCCGGCGCAGCCGCTCGCGCAGGTCGTCGTCGCCGGGCCGGGTCATCGGCGCTCCGCCTCCTCGTGCACAGCGGAACCACCCGAGGTCGGGCCGGATGGGGTGCCGAGACCACGGCGGCAGGTCTCGCAGTCGGGGAGGCGGCAGGCTCGCCGGTAGTCGCCCGTCTCCAGGTCGGCCAGGACGGCCTCGAGGCGTGCTCGCTGCCGGTCGAGGTCGGCCGGGTCGAGGGTGCGTGAGTCGGTGACCGGCTCGTCGCCGCCGAGGTAGCAGTAGGAGACGAGGCAGCGGTCCCCTGGGAGCTCGCCCAGCTCTCGCATGGCCAGCGCGTAGATGGCGAGCTGGTCCAGCCCGCCGGTGGGCAGCTCGAGCTGCTGGCCGGTCTTCCAGTCCACCAGCTCGATCTCGGCGTCCTCCTGTCCGGACAGGGGGTCGCCGCCGGGGCGGAAGATGGCGTCGATACGGCCTCGGATGACCCAGGGGCCGAGGCGGAGGATGACGCCGACCTCGGCCTCGGGCGGGGGCAGGGTGGCGTAGCGGGTGGCCGAGAAGTTGCGGCTGGCCTGCTCGATGAGCTCGGGAGCGAGGTGGCCGCCGGCGAGGTCGTCGGTGTCCAGCAGGTCGGGGAGGTTGCGGGCGCGCCGCTCCAGCAGGCGGTGGACCATCGAGCCGAGCCTGGCCGCCGGCTTGGGCGCCGATGGCAGCGGCCGGACCACCGACCAGTAGAAGTCGCGGGGGCAGCGGGCGTAGTCGAGCACCTGGCTGACCGAGAGGATCCGGGGTGGCTTGACCCTGGCCGGCGTCGGGTCGACCCGGGCCGCGTCGAGCAGGTGACGCCCGGCCTCGGCGGCGGCCCGGAAGGCGTCGGCCTGACCGGGCGGCACCCGCGCCTCCAGGGTCCCGGGGGCAGCCCGCTCCAGCTCCACCGCCGCGGCGAGACCCTCGCCGAACACGGGGTCGCCCTCGTCCTCGGGCCGGCGACCGGGATGCGGCCAGCTCACCCGCTCCCGGAGCCGCTCGGTGAGCGGGCTGGCGGCCGGCTGGTCGGCCCGGACGAGGACCTCCACCGCCGGGTGGCCGGCCGCTTCGTTCCAGAACGGCCCCGGGCCCTTGGGGGTCTTCTCCGAGCCCTGGTACCACCAGGCCGAGGTGAGCACCAGCAGCTGCTTGGCCCGGGTGATGGCCACGTAGAACAGCCGCCGCTCGTCCTCAAGGGCGCGCTCCTCCAGCTCGCCGCGGAACGCCCGCGCGTTGCCGTTGAAGCGGGGCAGGTGGCCGGCGTCCTCGCGCAGCTCGTAGGGGAAGCCCTGGGCGCGGCGGGGGTCGGCGACCCTGGCGTCGGGGAAGATCCCGTACCTGGGCGACCCGTCCTTGCCGGTGCCGGCCGAGAGGCCGACCACCGCCACCATCGGGAACTCCAGCCCCTTGGCCATGTGCACGGTCATCAGCTTGACCGAGTCGACCGGGGCCGGCTGCACCGCCTCGACCGGCTCGGAGGCGTCCTCGACCGCGTCCAGGTAGACCAGGAACGCGGCCAGGGACGGGTCGCCCTGGACCGGGGCGAAGGCGGCCACGCGGTCGAGGAAGGTGGCCAGGTTCTGCCGGGCGGTGATGGCCCGGCGGTCCCGGGAGGCCTCGAGCTCGGCCCAGACGCCGGTCCGCTCCAGGATGGTCTGGACCAGGTCGAGCAGGGGGCCGCGGGCGGCCGCGCGCAGCTCCCGCAGCTCCTCGCGGAAGGCGTCGAGCCGGTTGCGCGCCTCCTCGTCGAGCCCCTCGACCTCGTCCAGGTGGTCGAGCGCCTCGGCCAGGGCGAAGCTGACGTCGCCCGGGTCGGGGTCCTCGCCGGGCAGCTCGTCCTTGAGGCCCCAGTTGTTCCGGGCCGCCCAGCGGGCCAGGCGGACGAGGTGCCGGTGGCCGATCCGCCAGCGGGGGCCGAGGAGGAGCCGGGCCAGGGCCACGTTGGCACCAGGGTCGGCGACCACGCGCAGGGTCGAGACGAGGTCGACGATCTCGGGGGTCTCCAGCAGACCGGACAGGCCCACCACCTCGACCGGCACGCCTCGCTGCTCCAGCGCCTCCCGCAGCGGGCCGAGGAGCCGCTTTGACCGGACGAGGATGGCCACGTCCCGCCACTCCGGCCAGCTGCCGTCGGGCAGGCCGGTCTCGTGGGCCCGCACGACCTGGTCGGCGACGAAGGCCGCCTCGGCGAACTGGTCGGCGAGGAGGGCGGCCCGGACCTCGCCGTCGGCCGCGCCGGGCCTGGCCACCAGCGCCGTCCCCCCGCGCCGCTCCTCCGGGATCCGGTCGATCACCGAGTTGGCCAGGGCCAGGATCCGCGGTCCGGACCGGAAGTTGGTCGACAGCGGCAGCGGGGCCGCCCCCGGGGCCGGGGGCTCCTGGCCGTCGCCTGGGGTGGGAGCGGGCCCGGTCGCGGGTGCGGCCGGGACCGGGGCCACGGCCGGGGTCGGCGGAAAGTGGTCGGTGAAGGAGAGCAGGTTGTACATGGTGGCGCCGCGGAAGGCGTAGATGGCCTGGCGGGCGTCGCCGACGGCCATGATGGAGGCGCCGGGTGGGCAGATCCGCTGCATCAGGCGGCGCTGGGCCACGTTGGTGTCCTGGTACTCGTCGAGCAGGACGTGCTGGAACCGGGTGCGGAGCTCTTCGAGCAGCTCCGGATGGCCCTCGACCAGCTCGACCGCCTTGGCCACCTGGTCGCCGAAGTCGAGGCGGCCGCGCCGCCGCTTCTCGGTGGCGTAGCGCTCGACCAGGCGGGTCAGCTCGATCCGCTCCCTGGCCGCCTGGAGCATCCAGTCGGGCAGCCGCTCGCCCTCGTCGGCCCGTTGGAGGAGGCGGCGGGACGCCTCGACCACCCGCTCGGCGGGCACGACGTGGTCGGCGCAGGCCGAGGCCAGCTCGAGGGTCTTGCGGATGGTGGCGCCGGCGGTGCGGACGCTGAGGTGCTCGAACCGCTCGCTGTCGAGGATCCCGAGCAGGATCTGGTACTGCTGGGCCTCGCTGAGGAGGTCGGCGTCCACCTCGACCCCGACCCGGATCCCGTACGCCCTGACGAGGTCGGCGGCGAACGCGTGATAGGTGTCGACGGTGACCTCGTCGCCGACGTCGGTGGCGGTGTCGGCGAGGGCCTCGCGGACCCTGGCCTCCAGCTCGCTGGCCGCCTTGTTGGTGAAGGTCAGGCCGAGCACGGACGCGGGCGCGACCCCGAGCCGCTCGACCAGGTAGACGATGCGGGCCGCCATGACCGCCGTCTTGCCCGACCCGGCGCCGGCGATCACGTGCACCGGGCCGATCGGGGCCGTGACCGCGGCCAGCTGCTCGGGCGTCGGGTCCTGGCCGCGCAACGCCGCCCGGACCCCGGGCGTCACCACCCCGGTGAGGGTCGCGCTCACCCCGCACCTCCCCCGTTCCGCCCGGCCAGCTCGCCGGCGGGGGCGCCGGTGGGTGCCGGGTCGCCGGGGCTCGTGGCGGCGGCGTCCAGGCCGGACGGTGGATGGGCCGGGGCCAGGAACTCCTCGCCCTGGGGCCACATGGGGCAGATAGGCTTGAAGGCGCACATGCGGCAGTCGGCGTGCGGGTCGGGGTCGAAGGACTCGGCGGCCGCCCCGTCCAGGAGGGCCAGCAGCCGCTGCTCGACCCTGCCGGCGTGGTCGGGGCCGGGGTGCTGGCTCACCCGGGTGAAGCGGCCGTGCATGACCCTGGCCGGGTAGACGAGCTGCATCTCGACCGGCCGGCCGAGGGCGGCCAGCTCCGGGTCGCGGAGGGCGGCGAGGTAGTAGATGGCGAGCTGGAGGGAGCGCTCGGCCTCCTCCTCGGACGCGGGATAGCGGGCGGTCTTGTAGTCGAGGAGGATGATGCCGTCGTCGGGGCCGCGGTCGACCCGGTCGATGCGGCCCCGGACCAGGTGGTCGCCGACCTCCATCTCGAACCCGACCTCGAACCGCAGGGCGCGGCGGGCGGCCTCGGCCTCGCTGCGGTGCCACAGCTCGAGCATGCCCATGCCGTCGCGCCAGTACTGGTAGGCGATGGCCCTCGACGGGAACCAGGCGGGGTTGAACCGCTGCCGGTAGGCGGCCTTCAGGTCGTCCGGCTGGTTGGCGATGTCGCCCTTGGCGGCCAGCTCGAAGATGGTGTGCATGAGCCGGCCGAAGGCCATCTGGTAGGAGGAGCGGTCGTCGAGCCCGGCCACGCTGCCGAAGAAGTAGCGCAGGTGGCAGTCCTCGTAGGTCCCGATCCGCGAGTAGGAGGTGCGCAGGCGGCCCTCGGCGGCGATCGGCTCGGGGTCGACGGTGTAGTCGCGCCGCCACCACCAGGTGGCCGGGTCGACGCCCGGGATGGCGGCCAGGGTGGTCGCGGCGGCCAGGCGTTCGGCGGCCGGCCGGTCGCGGTCACCCGCGACCCGGCGCAGGGTCCCGGCGGCCTCCAGCGATCCCAGCGGGGTCGCGTCGAGACCCGGCGGGTCGGTGGCCAGCTCCAGCCCGAGCTCGCGCAGGAAGCGGGAGGGCTCGCCGCGGCCGTCGACCCGTGAGGCCGTGAAGACCACCCGGTCCCGGGCCCGGCTGGCCGCGAGGGTGAAGCGCCGCCGCTCGGCGTCGAGGAGGGCTTCCGCGCGGGCCACCGGGCCCGGGTCGCCGTCGAGCCGCCAGGCCTCGAACAGCCCCTGCGGGTGGGCGGTGCTCGGGAGCGCGCCCTCCAGGCACCCGGCGACGATCACCAGGTCGAACTCCTGGCCCTTGGCGGCGTTGACCGACAGCACGGCGACCGCGTCGTTCCTGGCCATCGCCGGGGCCAGCCAGGGGTCGCTGGCGAAGTCGGCCCGCTCGACCACGTCCAGGTAGGTGCGCATGCTGGCGCCCGGGCGGCCGTCCACGAACAGGCTGAGGGCGCGGGAGAACGCGGTCAGGGCGTCGAGCTGGCGCTGCACGTCGGCGTCGGTCGGGTCGACCTCGGCCCGCAGGATCAGCTCGGAGAAGGCCGGGGCGGCGCGCCACACCTCCCAGAAGCAGGCGTCGGCGTCCAGCTCCCGGACCCAGACCTCGGCCCCCTCGACCAGGTCGCACAGCGCCTCCACCCGGGCCACCAGCCCCGGGTCGAGCACCAGGGCCGACCCCGACCGCGCAGGTCCCACCGCTTCCCCACCCTCGGCCTCCGGACCCTGCGGATCCCCATCCCCCGCCGCCGTGTCCGTGAGCTCCGGCGCTGGGGCCTCGCCAACCACACCCGCCATGGCCGTGGGCTCCGCCCCTGGGGCGTCGCCATCCCCCGCCACCGTGGCCGGCGGGGGCGGGGGAACGGCGCGGGCGCGGACGTGGGCGGCGAGGGAGCGGTCGGCCAGGAGGGCGGCGCGGCGCAGGGAGCGCAGCTCGCCCGGGTCGAGGCCGCCGAGGGGCGAGGTGAGGAGGGAGGGGAGCAGCTCGTCGGCCCGGGCCGGGTCGAGGGCGAGGCGGAACAGGTCGAGCACGTGGCCGACGACCGGCTCGGCCACGAGCTGGCGCTCGCCGGCGCCCAGCCGGTAGGGGACGCCGAAGCGCTCGAGGGCCCGGCGGGTTGGGGCGCTGAGGCGCCGGGTCGAGGGCAGCAGGACGGCCATGCGTCCGTAGGGGACGCCGTCCCGCTCGTGGGCGACCCGGAGCAGGCGGGCGTTGGCCTCCGCCTCCTCGGCGGGCCCCGGGGAGCGGGCGGCCTCCACGGTGGTGGTCCCGCCCCCGGTGAGGGCGATGACCGGGCCGGGGCCGGCCGCCTGGAGGCGGCGCACGGCGTCGAGCCCGGGGCCGCCGAGGCGCCGGCTGCGCTCCAGCAGGACCACGCTGGCGCCGAGGCGCCTGGCCCATGCCGGCAGCGCTCCCGGGGTGGCCCCGCGGAAGGCCTCGGTGGTGCCTGCCGGGTCGCCGGCCAGGATCGCCCTGGCCCCGCCCCCGACCAGCAGCATGAGGATGCGGAGCTGGGCCGGGTCGAGCTCCTGCGCCTCGTCGACCAGGACCGTGCCCACCTGGGCGACCGTGGCCTGGAGGATGTCGGGACGGTCCTCGAGCAGATCGCCGGCCTGAAGGATGAGGCCGGCCTGGTCGACCGAGTCCTGGAGCGCCAGGTGCTCGCCGTAGAGACGGAGGAACGCGGCGACCGGGACCCAGCTGGGTCGCCCCTCGGCCCTGGCCCGCTCGAGCAGCTCCTCGGGATCGACGAGGCGGCGCTCGCAGGCGAGCACGAACTCGGCCAGCTCGTCGGTGAAGGCGCGGGTGTCGACCAGCGGCGCCAGCGGGCCCCAGTCGATCCCGGTCTGGTCGAGCGTGAGCAGCGACCGGACCAGCGACCACTGCTCGGGGCCGCTCAGCGGGCGCGGCTCGCCGCGGTAGTCGAGCAGGTCGGCATGGCTGGTCACCAGCCCGCGGGCGAACGCGTACCAGGTCACGCAGCCGAGCTCGCCGCCCGAGGCGCCGCCGAGCCCGGCCAGGAGCCGCTCGGTGGAGGCGACGGCGGCCTGGCGGCTGGAGGTCAGGAAGCGCGCGGTCCCGCCCGGCCGGGCCAGCAGGTGGTGCATGCTCGCCTCGAGCAGGGCCGTCTTGCCGCTGCCCGGGCCGCCGAGGATGACCACGTTCCCAGGTGGGAGCATGGCCGCCAGCTCGCCGGGAGGCCCGTCGGGGAGCCCCACCGGCCCCGCCCCCGGGAGGGCGCCGATGACCGACCCCGCCGCCGGGGCCGTGCCCGAGGTGGCCGGGGCGGCGCTCGGGAGGCCGCTGGGCGGCTGGTTCGGGGTGGGCACGCTTGGCCGGTTCATGATGCGGGCATCCTAGCGAGCGCCTACGACGCTGGCTGGGCGTTGTCCACACCCCCGGGCCGTTCTGGCGCGCGGAGGGCGGCGGGGCGGGCTGTGGACGAACCGGCGTGGCGGTCGGGTCGGGCGCCTATGCTTCCCCCGTGCTGCGGCGTCCGCCGTGGGCGCCCGATGCTGGACGGAGGAGGTCGACGACGCCGAGGGGGACGAGGAGGCCGATGCCCGCCCGGCCGGACCGCCGCCGGCTGGTCCCGGTCCTGCCGCT